>NZ_JBDNLG010000124.1:0-6006 GCF_047718355.1 Ethanoligenens sp. | reverse complement strand
AGTAAAGGTAGTAAGCTTTCATATCGATGAATAGCTTAATATATTATTGAATTCTCCAAAAGAAATGCTTGGAGGCTAATCTAAAATGCTTAAATATTGCGAAAAATGTGGCAAAGAAGTGGAGGCACACATTGTAACGAGAGACGAATTGCTGAAAGTAAAGGATTTAAACGTTTCTGTTACTTCTGAAATTTATGTCTGTGATGTGTGTGGAAATGATCTGTGGGATGATAAGAAAGATGATCAAAACCTTAAGAGGACATTTGATGCGTACCGTGAGAAAAAACACTTGCTAACGCCGAACGAAATTAAAACCATAAGGAGCAATTATGGTGTGTCTCAAAGAACTTTCTCAATCATTCTCGGGCTGGGTGAAAAAACTATTACCCGGTATGAGAATGGATCATTGCAGGATATGGCTCAAAATTCATTGATTGTGCTTATGAAAGATCCCAGAAATTTTAAAATCCTCTGGGAACGAGCAAAAACAGAACTGCCTGATCAAGAAAATGCAAAGATCAGCGTATGTATTGACAGCTTAATTAAAGCCTCAGCTGTAATTTCTAATGTTGAAATTCCGCTTTACATGGAAACAGAAACATATGATCAGAATTGCAGCAAGGAGAAGAAAGTTATTTATTATCCTTTTGGATTTGACCGGGAGGAAATGTGATGGGTGTTAATGAAAAAGAAACACAGCAGTTTCCAAAATCCAATTTATGCTTTCTTGGGTATCAAGTTGACAAAATACACTTTGAAGTAAATAAGGAATATAAAGCTATAACCAAAAAAGGGGTTCCTTTACTTCCGTCATTTTCAAGAAAAATTGCCCGTGAAGAGAATGGTGTCTATCAGGTAAAGCTGGAGTTTAAAATATTTCCAGCTGAATCTGATGAAAACATGCCTATTTCTCTTGAAACGTCGATAACTGGAAGATTTGCGTTGCAAAGCGATGATATAAATCTTGTCAGACATAATGCAGTGGCTATACTATTTCCATATTTGCGGTCACTTGTGTCATTTATTACACTTAATGCTAACGTTGCACCACTGGTTTTGCCAATTGTTAATACAACGGAGTTGTTTGATAAATCTGATGATGAAAAGGATGTGGGCGGTAAGACGGATTTGGAGCAGTGAACAATCTCATTTCTGAGAAATATTAACCGATCAAATCGGTTAGATCAACTGGATGAAGGTTGACTGCCCTTGGGGTTTATTGGGGGTTTATTTGGGGTTTGTTTTCACAAAAAACGGCGCGCATTCGCTAAACAATACGAAACATAGATGCTGATAAACCGCATGTCTAAGCGGGTTTACAGCACCACATGAGAAAGCGCAAAAGGTATATAAGCCCTCTCATAACCCGAAGGTCGTAGGTTCAAATCCTGCTCCCGCAACCAGCCGTGTTTACGGTTTCAGATCCCCGGCAGACATAAAGTCCGCCGGGGATTGTTCTATTAGCAAGGTATTCGCTAACGGCGTTGATTTCAACAACTTCATCATCAATCAGAATATTTACGATATATTTTTTCAATGCCTGCCGGATATAGTGAGGATCGACCAGCAAGAGGTCACGGTCACGGGCAAGCTCCTTAATCAGTTCCTCACGCGTAACGGTTGGGGTTGGCTGCGCTGCGGATAGACGATCCCGCAAGATCTTCAGATGTGCTTGGTGTCCGATGATCCGGTTGCGTACCATGTCATTATCAAAGCCGTCTTCCAGCGTATGCATCAGGTTTTCAATTTTTTTCTCGGTTGCGGAAATCTCCCTTTTGACGGCATCAGTGTTGTCCGCGCCGTCATCCTTGCAGGCTTGTAAGATTGCATCTGCTGTGTTTTCAATAAGTTCTCCGTTTAAAATCTCGTCTTTTAAGCAGTTTACAACCAAAGGCTCTATGTCTGCGGCCGCCATGTCTTTGGCGTCGCAGGTGTGGAGCCTTCTTTTGTTCAGGCAAGTGTAATAGCTGTGTTCATAGCCTTTTGAGCTGATGGTGGTGGCACCGCCCCACGCGCCGCCGCATTTCCGGCAGCGGATTAGACCGGAGAGAAGATATTCCCGGTTCACTCGGCTTTTATTGCATTTGTTTTTTTCATTCTCCATAATGCGTTTTTGCACCCTCTCCCATGTCGCTGCATCAATAATCCGGGGAATGGCATCTTCAATCACAATGGCGCTTGGGTTGGCTTGGCCACCAGCCCACTTACCCATCAGTTTGGCTTTCCTCTTGTTCCAGCTATATTGATGGACAACCTTTCAACATAGCACATACAATGTAGTACATCTGAAATTCAACTGAGAGGTACGGCCTTATGTCTTTACCAAGTTTTCCGAATATCAGTCCGGATTTTTCACGTGACGATGCAATAAATTTAATTCTTGCGTCAATCGCTATGGAGGAGCTGGGTTTAAGCCATGTTGTGAATACTGAAGGGGAAAAACTTCAGTATATTATCGGAACCATTCCCGGCATCAGTGGCCCAGGAGCAACTGTTAGTGACGTTTTAGCAGCAAATGACAGCGTCCGTAATGTCCTTGATAGCGCTGTTCAAAACCAACTTTTTTTAAAATCCAAGATGGAAAGTGCTCTATCTTCATCTGTCCTCTCTGGCCCAACTGGTCCAACCGGCGCAACCGGTCCAAGCGGAGGCGCTACTGGTGCAACGGGTGCTACTGGTGCCGACGGTGCAACGGGTGCTACTGGTGCCGACGGTGCAACGGGTGCTACTGGTGCCGACGGTGCAACGGGTGCTACTGGTGCTGACGGTGCAACGGGTGCTACTGGTGCCACCGGCCCCGAGCCTGTACTGGCTTATGGTTATGTTTATACGCCGGTTTCGGGATCGGACTGGGCTGCGGAGGTGGGAAATAGCGTTGTGTTTATGCAAAATGGTCCTCTGGTCGATGTGACGCACACCGTGGAGACCAGTGAAATCAATATTTTGGAGGACGGCAACTATGCGATACACTATACGCTTGTGTTAACAGAGCCGTCAGATATTGTGCTGTCCTTAGCGGTTAACGGCGTGACGGTCGTTTCCACCTCTGTTCCAACTGGTAATGAAGCCGGTGAGTTTTCAGATTCAGCGATTCTTTCCTTGGTAGCAGGAGATGTTGTAACCTTGCACATCGATTAACCGTTGAGAAAAAACACCAAATAGGAGGATACCAAGCATGAATACCCAAACACAGGAAAGCACGGTGAATATCCAGGCTTTCTTTGTTCCTAATCATGGTCAACATCCGCAGGAGGTGCTGTTTGACGCCTCTGCGAAGCATACCCGGTTTTATTTTATGAAATCGCACATCATCCACGCCATGGAGCTTGCCAGGGATGAATCCAATAGGATGCAGGGTGTAGCTTTGTCCATGGGATTTGTGGATGCGAACCCCGAGCTGTCAGTACTGGGTATCGAACCACACGAGGGAAAAGTAAATTATTTTATAGGGAACAACGCGGATAAATGGAAAAGCAATATTCCAACCTATGGGGAACTAACGTACAGCAACGTATGGGAAGGTATTGGCCTTAGCATACGGCACACGGAAAAGGGAATCAAGCTTGACTGGCACGTCGCGCCCGGAACAAATCCAGATACCATCCGGCTCACCTGCGAGGGCGCGGACAGCCTGTCCGTCGGCGACGACGGCAGCCTTGTACTGACCCATGAATACGGCAGAACGTGTGAAGAGGCCCCGGTCGCCTATCAGATGATTGATGGGCGGCGTACGGATGTGCCTTGCGGCTACCGCCTGGACGGGACGCTTTCCTATGGATTCTGGCTTGGCGAAGGCTACGACCCAGACCACGAGCTTATCATCGACCCGCTGTTGCCCTACTCGACGTATTTAGGGGGGAGTGCCTTCGACGTTGGTAATGCCGTAGCGGTAGACGCCGCAGGCTGCGCCTATATTATTGGCTACACGTACTCGGCTGATTTTCCCGTCACGCCGGGGGCGTTTCAAACAGCGCTTCTCAGCAACGGCGCCACGTTCGTTACAAAATTCAATGCGGATGGCAGCCAACTTATCTATTCCACCTATCTTGGGGGGAATACGAATGATACGGAAGGCTACTCAATTGCGATAGACAGCGCCGGTCACGTCTACGTTACCGGGAAAACCCGTTCAACGGATTTCCCCGTTACGCCGGGGGCGTTTCAAACAACTTCGGGGGGCTCATACGACGCCTATATCACCAAGCTTGCACCGGACGGCGCAAGCTTGGTGTATTCCACCTACCTTGGCGGTAGCGGAGACGACACCGGTTATTCCATTCAAGTGGACTTGGCTGGCTCCGCATGTGTGGGCGGCGAAACGAAATCGATGAACTTCCCCATCACACTGGGGGCGTTTCAAACGTCTACAGTCGGATCCGACGGCTTCATCACAAAGCTCTCCACGGACGGCTCGTCGCTTAACTATTCCACGTATCTTGGCGGCAGCAGCCAAACCACCACTGTTGGAATTGCAGTTGACGCGGCAGGCTTCGTATACGCCACGGGGTTCACCGAGTCCTCCGACTTCCCCGTAACCCCCGGCGCGTTCCAGACTGCCTTGAACGGCAGTCTGGATGCGTTTGTAACAAAGTTTTCGATGGATGGTTCCAGTCTCGTTTATTCCACCTATGTGGGAGGCAGCAGCGGCGAAACAGGTAACGCCATCTGTGTAGATGGGCTGGGAAACGCCTATGTGACAGGTCAGACCCAATCAAGCGATTTTCCGATTTCAACCGGCGCGGCGCAAGGCACTTACGGCGGCTTTCAAGATAGCTTTGTGTTCAAGTTGTCGGCCGATGGCTCCACAATGGTTTACAGCACTTATTTAGGTGGTAATAATTTAGAGGAAGGGAACGCAATTGCACTCACTCCCGGCAACTACGCATGCGTAACAGGCGACACAAGTTCACCTGATTTCCCGACAACCCCTTGGGTAAGTCCTACCACCCTGCACGGATACAGGGATGCTTTCCTCACGATTGTATCGGAAAACGGAACCTCTTTTGTTGTTTCCAACTATATAGGCGGGATCAATTACAACAGTGGTAACGGCGTTGCCACCGGTGCGGACGGCAGTATTTATATTGCTGGCACTACAAACTCAAGCAATTTCCCGGTCACGCCGGGTGCGTTTCAAACCACCAATCACGGAAACAACGACGCATTTGTATACCACGCGGGGTTTGTGATGTACGCAAAATCCTCCTTGGTAATAAGTCGACAATAAAGGGCGTCCGCGTTTCTGAATTGCCCCCAAAAAGTTAGACAACAATTTTTTAATCAAGCAACTGATAGGGTTTGTTGCCTGTGTAAAGCGGGTGACAAACCCTTCAGCTTTGGGTAGTGCAGAAAATATTGTGTAAACCTCCAAAGTCAGATAAGATACTGTCCACGTCCTGAAATTTCTCCCGCGCCCTCGGCTTTAAGACGGTAAGTCGCTGGTAAACTAGCTTGTTATCGGCATACTGCTCCCACATGGAGAGAGACTTTTCCAAGTCGTTGATCTGGCGGGCGGTGGCGGCAATCTCGCCGCACAATCCGTAATATTCCGTCTGCATGTTGATCACTTTGGCGTGAAGCTCCTGTATGAAAGAAATGCCGTTTTCCTGCAAAAAGCCGAACAGGGCGGCGTTTTCCTTGAAAGCCTTAACCTTACCCTATCTGGTTGTCGGTTTGACTGCGACCTACGCCTGTTGAAGCTGCTCCCAAATGCTTGGCTTTTTCTCAGGCTGCGCGATGATTTCCCGGTTAACAGTGCCTCTTTCGGTGGCAAGCCCCCGGCGCTCCATCTGCGTGGCCGCGACACCCATGTGTATGGTTGATACCTGTTCGATACTCTGCCAAATATAGCTGCGGTGATCAATTCACTCTGGCCTTCCGATCTGCTCCAACGCTCGGTTACAGACGTCGGCCCACGCCGCCAATCTCCCAGACTCCGTTCCTATTTATCAGTTAACTATCTATAGCCAAATATTATTAATTAGATCTGACTATGCAAGTTTTTAA
>NZ_JBDNLG010000123.1:0-6148 GCF_047718355.1 Ethanoligenens sp. | reverse complement strand
ATGGAAAATGTTGTATAAATAAGGAGTGAGATTGTATTGATTCCACGCAGTCTTACAAAGGAGGTGTAACATGAAAGCCGTTAAAAAAACCTGCTCACTGATAGGAGATTCGGGTTTCTTGCTGCCGTTTGAACTCGACCGGGAGGATCGTGCGCGCACACTGCGCGATGTAATCTTTCAGGAAACAGAAAAAGCGGTGCTCACAGAGCACCACCGCTTCCTCTGCGGGTTCACCGCCGGAGTTGATTTAATATTTGCCGAAACCGTGTTGGAATTGCGCCGAAAATATCCGGACATTGCTCTTGAAAGCGTCCTCGCTTATGAGAACGAGGCTACTTCATGGGACGAATGCACGCGCGAGCACTATTACCGTCTGCTCGGATATTGTGATAAAGAGCATTTATTGCAAACACAGTTTTCAGCCAACTGTCTGGTAAAACGCAACCGCTATCTGGTCGATCATGCGGACAGCCTGCTGACTGTAAGTGATGGACTGCTCGGCAATCCTGCTCAAGCCATTCAATATGCATCCGTCCAAGGTAAGCATGTCGTCCGCATCAGCCCTTCCACACTGGCCATACAAAAAATCAGTTAATGCGATTACGTCTCAAAACTGTATTTTTTTATACATATTTCCTGCCAAATCTTTAATGGTAAACGAATCGCCCTCAAGCACACCGTATGTATGCGGTGTGTTTTCTTTTGGCAAAGAGATTGAACCCGGATTAAGGATATAGATATCCCCGCGCTTCTCGGCTTTTGGTACATGCGTGTGTCCGTAGCAAAACACATCGCCCGCCGCCAAAGGAGGCAGATTGCTTTCACTGTAAATATGCCCGTGCGTCAGGAAAAAGCGCCGTCCCTCATGCATCAAGATGGAATAGGTGCTCATCACTGGGTAGTCCAAAACCATTTCATCCACTTCGCTGTCACAATTGCCGCGCACCGCGATGATGTTGTCAGCATGTGCGTTTAGCAGCGTGGTTACTTCCTTGGGGCCATACTCCTCCGTAAGCGGGTTACGCGCGCCGTGGTACAACTCGTCCCCCAAAATCACAATAGTCGTGGCCCCCTCCCGCTCGTACGCCGCGAGCGCCTGCTTTAAATAAAACGCGGAACCGTGGATATCCGACATAAAAAAAACTTTCATAATCATAACGCCTTTCTTGTTTTTTGCTTTCTATTTTACCACAAAAACTGCATGGCTGTGTGCGAGCAAAAAATAACCATCTTTTTGTGCCAAAATCCGCAAACCATTTGCGGAGACATCCTGTTTGGGATAAACGCGTTCACTGACGATTGCTACCGCATTCGGATCTTGAACAAACGCCGCCAATCCGCCGTCCATGCAGTGCAGGTCGGCGTAGGCCTCACCCACATATACATCGTTTTGCTGCCAATCGGAATCCTCGGTTTCATCAAGAATATAAGCCGTTCGTCCCCTGGCATCCGCAGCAACCGGGTCACGCAGAAATTGCTGGACAGGTGGAATCGGACCGCTCAGCGCTGTGATAATGGTATCATGCACATTGCACACGAGCGTTATTGCCGTCACAATTGCCAGACAAACCGCCAAAACGCGGGCCACCGCGGACGATGTGTGCACCCATGCTTTCCCGCAAACCACACCGCAAACAATGACCAACGGAATCATTGTTGGGATAATATACCACATATATTTGGTGGAGGCTATCGAAAAGAACACAAACGGCACCATAATCCATAAAGCAAACAACAATAAGTCCGTCCGCTCCACCTCACCAATGTGATGCCGATGGGTAACTGCCTGCCACACCAACCAGCAAAGCACCGCCAGTACCAGCAATCCCACCGTATTTTTGCCGAGCGTGATCATGACATAGTACAAGATGTCGCCGCCGTGTCCTTCCAGCGGTCTGGACGATCTTGCCAATAAATCCCGATCAATCATCCCTCTAAAAAATGCCGTTCCGTCAGCGGCATAACGGAACGCCGCCCAAATCACGATGGGGGCAAATGCGCAGGCCAGCATTCCCGCCCAAATACGCGCGCCCAGATGGAAGAGCTGTTTGCTTGCCAGCAAAAACAGACCGGCAATCGCCAACAATGTGCACGCGTGCCAACTCTTGTCCAAGAAAGCCAGCGCAAAGGACAGACCAGACAAAAAGAGCCATCGTTTTTCTACCTGCGCCCAAAAGATTGAAAGAACGCACAGTGTGCATAAAAAGCCAAAGAGTGCATCCGCATCGCCGCTGCGCCCATAATGAAATTGGTAAAACAGGTTTTCACAGGCAAGCAGTGCGGTCGTAACCAGACAGGCCACACGACCATACCGTTTAAACACAAAACGGGAAACAAGCAGTACTGTTCCAAACATGGACAACGCCGCGTAAAAACGCAACGCCAGCACCGTGGTGCCAAACAAACGGAAATCCAACATAATTGCCCAAAAACTGAGCGGTGGTTTCAAATTCCAATAATCCGGTTTGTAGCGATAAAAATTGACAATCCAATTGCCAGTCTTCAGCATCTCATAGGCGTTAACACCGTGGCGTGCTTCGTCCCAACTGTTGACACCCCCGGCATCCAGACGAAAAAACGCGGCAAACGCGGCAAACGCCAGAACCAAAATAAGCGCCGCATAAAATGCGACGCGTCTTTTATGGACATTGAAAAACCCAGCTCCGAGCATGAAAACCCCTTCTCTGTAAGGCGCAGGTGCTCCGCTTCTTAAAAAGAAAATTGCGGCAGCCAGAGTCCTGCCTCCGCGCGCACAGCTTCCTTGGCATCCGACGCATGGATTAAATTTCGTACCAAACGACCTTCCGGCACGGAAATCTCATAGGAATCTCCCAATCCCAAATCGCCCCGAATCGTACCTTTTTCCGCTTTGGCCGGCTGCGTCGCACCCACGATCGCACGCACATCCTCCACGACCGTCTCTTTGCCCTCCAAAATCGCCGGCATCACCTGTTTTCCCTCAAACATGTCCAATGTTTGTCTTTTGAAATCGGCTCCGTATTTTTGGATGTGTTCAGCGTAATGTGCACAAATGATTTCCGGCTTCACCGTCTGGATATCCACCGCACGCACAGTAATCCCCGCGTGAAAAAAATAATTCATCACCGTATATACCAGTCCACGCGATAAGGCATCCGGTTTTAAAAATACAAAAGTCAAATTCATATGACCCGCTCCATTCGTTTCCGCGTTATTTTTTGCAAAATATCACTGCCCGCTGCTCAAATCTCCCGTTGCCTGGGGGGTTCCGGCTTTTGCGGCCTTTTTTACATTTTTGACGTGGTCGGCAAAATTACTGGCAAAGTAATAATTTCCATTCGCATCGCTGACAAAATACAGATAATTGGTACTATTGGGATTAAGTGCCGCCTGAATGGCATCCATTCCCGGATTGCAAATTGGCCCAGGCGGCAGCCCCTCATACCGGTAGGTATTGTAGTGTGAATCCAGCGCCGCATCCGATGAGTTGAGCGCGGCCGTCAAGTCACGCTTGGCATAAAGCACCGTCGCGTCGGACTGAAGTAATTTTTTCCCGTTCACGCCTGTACGCAAGCGGTTATAAAAGGCAGAAGATACATCCGCCATCACCGTCTTGCTTGCCGCTTCTTTTTGGATGATGGAAGCGAGCGTGACAATCTGGTCGACGGTCATCCCTTGCTGCTGGGCCTTTTGCACCATATCGGGCGTAAACTTAGCAGAAAAATTGGAGAACATCTTCTGTGCCGCCGTTTTGCCCGAGGAATCTTTTAGAAGCGTATAGGTATCGGGATACAAATATCCCTCGTACTTATAATACCGGTTGGGATCGCTGGGTATCTTTGCACCCAAGGGAAATGTAAAACCGCCTGCATCCAGCGCGTTCAAAAAATCCTGCTGGGTGCATACGCCTTTTTTATTGAGAAGATCGGCGACCTGCTGTAACGTCTGCCCTTCCGGAATCGTGACAGTCAAGTTGTTTTTATTCTGGTCGGGGTCACGCAGAACAGATATGATTTCCTCATACCCCTGCGACGGGTTGACGGTATAGACACCAGCTTGAAACCCACTGATTTTGTTTTGGCGAACAAAGAGGCGAAACCCTATTTCATTGCTGATAACGCCGCTCTTTTTCAAGACCTCTGCAATCGTTCCGGCGGTCGCACCGCGCGGAATGGTCACATCCACTTTTTGATCCGGTTTGCCAAGGCCGTACCGGTCAGCAAAGACCGAAAGCACTACAGTGGCAATCAAAACAGATACCACAATCAGCATCGTCACATACAAAAGACGGTGCAGGAGTTTTCGGCGCTTGTTCAGAGCGGGTTCCTCCTGCTCTGTAGATTCGCCGTCCTCCCCGTCATCCGTCTGCTTGTTGTCGGCGGCATCGTACAATTCTTCGATAGGCGTATTAAAATGAAACGGCTTTTTTTCCGTTGTATCTGGTAAAGATTCCGGTTCCTGCTGATCCGCATTTTCCGTTTTCGCACCATCGTTCGGCGCAGGCGCGGCAGACTGTTCCGGGTTGTCGTTTGCTTTCGGCATTTGATTCGACTGCTCTTCCGGCCCCTCTGAAGACTGCTGTGATTTGTTTTTTTCATCTTTTTGATTTGACACTGTTATCTTCCTCAATCTATATCGGTGTTGTACGGCACATCTTATTGTTACAGTCTACAAGTGATGAATGCACACCGCCAGTCACGTATGCATATACTGAAACAAATATACATGGAGGTGAATGGTATGAACCTATTTGGCGGCGGCATAAAATCCGAATGGATTATTTTGTTGGTCCTATTCTTCGTCATCTTCAGCGGCAATCAGCAGGATTGCGACAAACCCACCAGATGCGATTGTTAATATACATGTTATTTCAGGCAGCCTGATTGCCCCGCCCGGCAACATTTGCCCGTTACAATCCGCTAAAAAGCCCTTTCGAGGGCTTTTTAGTTTTTAGAAGCACTAAAACAAGACAAGCCCGCAATTACTTTTGATTATACACTGTTCCGCAGTCAGTTGACAAGCAGCTGGAATCGTTTTCATCCATTAGATGGAATTGGTTTTCCATATTTCACAGTCGGAGACCACGACAGACATCCGACAGTCATGCGCTTCCGTAGGCAACAGCGTATCTGAAATCAGCATGGAATAGCAAAGGCCGACGGAAACGCCCGGAAAGTCGGGCAAGAAACGATCGTAAAATCCGCCGCCATAACCAATACGCGCACCGCTTTGGTCAAAAGAAAGACCCGGAACCAAGCAAAGCGAATGCACGTCCGGCAAAACGCGCACACCGCCCGGCGGCTCCAACAAGCCGAAACGGGCAGGCCGCAGCTCATCCAGTGAACCAATGGCATAAAACACCATGCGTTTTCCTTCACATCGGGGTACGGCGACCCGCTTGCCATCCCGCAGCGCTGTCCGAATCAGCGCATGGGTGTCCACTTCCTCCCGCACAGATACATAAGAAAACAACGTATCACAGGAGCGATACTCCGGCAAGGATATCACTTGCTGCCGTATAGCGGCATCCATCTGTTCGCGCCGCGCTTGTGTAAGCGCCATGCGCCGCGTTTGCAAGCTCTCCCGAAGCGCCTGTTTTTTGGTGCGGTCTGCTGCGTCCATCAACGGATCTGCATCCCATTTTTCACTTGTTCCGCCTGTTCTTTGCCTCTTAGTGCCTCCACAAGCGCCAAGCCGAATGCAAACGCCGCTCCCGGGCCATTTCCGGTAATGATTCGTCCATCCACACAAACAGATGTATGCCCGACCGTCGCACCTGTAAGTTCCGACTCATATCCGGGATAGCAGACCGCATGTTTTCCTTTCAGCAGCCCTTTATGCCCCAAAATGGATGGCGCGGCACAGATGGCGCCCAACCATAAGTCATTTTGTACTGCATAATCGACAAACTGTTGTACCACCGTGCTCGCTTCCAGATTGGGCGTGCCCGGGCCACCGGGCAGAACCACCATTTCCAGTTCACCGGTGCCGACCTCCTCGGCAGTCATATCCGCTGTAACTGTAACACCGTGTGCGCCCACTATCTGTCTGCCGGAGACACCAACCGTTTTCACCGTCACGTCTCCGCGACGCAGGATATCCAATGTTGCAAGCGCTTCAATTTCTTCAAAACCTTCTGCTAAAAACAGTACGACCATGACAATGTCCT
>NZ_JBDNLG010000122.1:0-6170 GCF_047718355.1 Ethanoligenens sp. | reverse complement strand
AATGGTGCGGAACACGCCGCACAAATCCCGCAACAAGGAACAGGAGCAGAGCCGATGAAAAAACATCTGCCGATCAAAACCATCCCTTTGCGGAAATGGCTGCCTTATGCTCTGGTGTTCTGGTCTGCGGCGTTGTTGCATGAAACCTACCGGCTCTCGCCCGGAACAGGTCTTGCCAAATTGACCGGGCTGCTCGGCAGTCCGCCGCCATTCTCGGAAGTATCCCTTCTGCCCTACGATCCGGGCGACCTGCTTGTGGGGCTGATTGCCGCCGCCGCATTTTTCGGCTGGCTGACTGTGAGGGGCTGGGATAAAAAGAAATTCCGTAAAAGCGTCGAATACGGCAGCGCCCGCTGGGGCACGGAGAAGGACATCGCGCCATTCATAGATCCTGTGTTCCGCCAAAACGTCATTTTGACGCAGACAGAGCGCCTGATGATGGAAAATCGCCCGAAGAATCCGCTGGTTGCCCGCAACAAAAATGTCGTGGTGATCGGCGGGTCGGGTTCGGGGAAAACGCGCTTTTTTGTGAAACCGAACCTGATGCAGTGCCATAGCTCCTACGTGGTCACCGATCCGAAGGGCAGCGTTTTAGTCGAGGTCGGAACGCTTCTCCAGCGCCGTCATTACAACATCAAAGTATTCAACACCGTCAATTTTGCAAAATCAATGCACTACAACCCGCTGTCGTACGTGCGGTCGGAGAAGGATATTCTAAAATTGGTCAACGCCCTGATTGAAAATACCAAGGGAGAGGGCAAATCCAACGACGGCGATTTCTGGGAAAAAGCTGAAACGCTGCTCTATTGCGCACTCATCGGCTTTATCCATTATGAAGCGCCGCCGGAGGAACAGAACATGACCATGCTGGTGGATATGATCAACGCCATGTCCGCCCGCGAGGACGATGAGGACTACAAAAATCCTGTGGACATGATGTTCGACATTCTGGAAAGCAAAGACCCCGACCATTTCGCTGTGCGGCAATACAAGAAATTTAAACAGGCGGCGGGCAAGACAGCTAAAAGCATCCTTATTTCCTGCGGTGCCCGCCTCGCCCCATTTGATATTGCGGAGATCCGGGAGATCACGTCTTACGACGAAATGGAGCTAGACACGCTGGGCGATACCAAGTCCGCCCTGTTCGTAATTATCTCCGACACCGACGATACATTTAACTTTTTGGTTGCCCTAATGTATTCTCAGCTTTTTAATCTGCTCTGCGACAAGGCCGATGATGAATACGGCGGCAGGCTCCCTGTGCATGTCCGCTGCTTGCTCGACGAGTTCTCCAACATCGGCAAAATCCCGAAGTTTGAAAAACTGATCGCCACCATCCGTAGCCGGGAGATCTCCGCATCCATCATTTTGCAGTCTCAAAGTCAGCTCAAAGCCATTTACAAGGACAATATGGATACCATCCTCGATAACTGCGACAGCTATCTTTTTCTCGGCGGCTCCAGCAAAACAACGCTCAAGGATCTGGTGGAGAAGATGGGAAAGGAAACCATCAATCTCTACAACACCAGCGATTCGCGCGGTTCCCAACGTAGCTACGGAATCAACTACCAGACGCTGGGCCGCGAATTGATGGCGCTCGACGAAATCGCCGTCATGCCGCGCGACGAGTGCATTTTGCAGATCGGCGGCGTGCGGCCCTTCCATTCCAAGAAATATGACATCACAAAGCACCCCAACTATAAGTACCTGTCTGATTTCAGCAAACATAATGCGTTCAAAATTGAAAAGTTTCTGGATACCGGCGCGAAGCTGAAAGATCGGGAAACCTGCGACGTTTATGAAATGGAGGCAGGATAATATCACTTGATTTCCTGTTCCAGCCGGTTAAATTCCTCTGAACCGAAGAATTCTTCCAGCGTGATGCCTAACCCGTCGCACAGGCATTTGATCGTCACCAATTTGGGATTTTTGCTCTTTCCGTAAAGGATGTTTTTCACGGAGGACGGCGGCAGCGCCGACAGCGTTGCCAGCTTATTTATGGTAAGTTTGCGCTCGTCACATAGCTGTAGAATCCGGTCTTTTACGGCGGTCATAAGTCCCATACAAGTTCACTCCCTGTATTTCTTCCCTAATAGCATACAGGAACAAGCTTGTCAGGATGGGCTATGCGTGCTACCATATGGGCTATATATAGCCCATATGGAGGATTGACATGCAAAACTTAACCTGTTGTTTCACCGGATGCCGCAGTCTGCCGCAAAGCACCATCGAACGCATTATGCTTCGCCTGAACGATGAAGTGGATAACCTTATTCGGCAGGGTGTCACGCATTTTCTGTCCGGCGGCGCGAGGGGCTTCGACCTGATCGCCGCCGCCCTAATCGTTTCAAAAAAAGAAATGGGCAATGATCTGCGGCTGGACTTCATCCTGCCGTGCAGAGATCAGGACGCGCTTTGGTCGGAGCGCGAGCAAAAACTGTATCGCGGATTACTGAATGAAGCGGACGGCGTAACGTACCTTTCCGATACATACCGGCCCGGGTGTATAAAACGCCGCAACCGCTATTTGGTCGATCACGCAAACTACTGCATTTACGCCCTGCTGCATGACCGCAGCGGCACATGGCAAACCGTGCAGTATGCCAGAAGAAAAGGGGTGCGTCTTATCGGTGTTGCGGAATAAAAGCCCTCCTGTTGTAAGCGACCGTGACAATTTTATCGTGTCTTCATCAGCGCCCGTTCGGAATGTTCCGAGCGGGCTTTTTTATGCCGTCACATTCAGACTGTTATGGAGGTAAAGTCTATGAGTTTTATCGGTTCCGCAATGGATACGCTGGAAGTTATCGTAATCGCCCTCGGCGCGGGTCTCGGCCTGTGGGGCGGCGTCAACCTGATGGAAGGTTACGGCGGGGACAATGCTGCATCAAATGGGCAGGGTTCATAAGGAAACAAACATAAGATACCCCAATAAATTAAAATCAATATGCCAGCAGATGGAAATGTAAAACCGCCGCCCCATGTATCAGGAGCGGCGGTTTTACCTATTTGTGCATTCTTTATTTTTCAAATGCACCCTGCTTGCAACTGAACATACAAGATGTTGACAGAGTATGCCTATAGATAATACTATTGCTTATAATAGCTGCATTCCCCATTCACCCATTGATCTCAATATTGGAATAAAACTTTCGCCCAATTCGGTTAATGTATATTCGGTCTTTGGAGGAACCACCGGATAAACAGTTCTGGAAATCAGTCCATCGCGCTCTAATTCCCTTAGTTGCTGTGTTAACATTTTAGGAGTAGCACTTGGAACAAGTTTCTGCAATTCATTGAAACGCAAAGTTTTTTCAATTAGGCACCACAGTATCATCACTTTATATTTTCCGCCAATTAAGTTTACGGTTGCTTCAATCGGGCAACGAAAAGGTTTACCGTTCATTCTCGTCTCCTTACTATCATTTTAGGTAGTATATTACAATTAAGTGCATTCTTGATAAAATAAAATCTAATGATAAAATAATAGCATGATCTGTAATGAAAAGCAAGCCTGACAAGAATCTACACGAATCAGCAACAATTAGGAGGAATTTATGATGAAAAAAGACATTGGGCCGGTGATTGCTCTGTATCCGACCCCTACCACGATTATCGGAACGGTTATTAAAGGCAAGGTAAATTGGCTTATTGTCGCACACGTCGGCATTCTCGGGCACGACGCTATCCTGCTTAGCAGCCATAAAACACATTATACCAACCAAGGGATCAAAGAGAATAGGACTGTATCGGTGAATCTGGTCAGTGAGGATATACTGGCTAAGGCTGATTATGTTGGTTCTGTATCCGGCGAATCAGTCGATAAATCTCACGTATTTGATTATCATATGGGCCAGTTAAAGAATGTACCGATCATTGACGAATCGCCTCTCACTATGGAGTGTGAGGTTGTTGACATCTATGACAGCGAGCATCATGATAATTTTATCGTAAAGGTTGTCCATACTCATGTGGAAGACAAAATGTTGGATGGCACCGGAAAGATTGATTACGAAAAGTTAAAGCCCATATTATTTGAAATGCCCACGGGAGCTTATCTGAAAACCGGGGCTATTGCTGCAAAATGCTGGGATATCAGCAAATCCTATAAGTCGAAGGGAGAATAAATATGGAAAAGCAACCGATCGGATTCAAAAACGCCGCCCCATTTTTCAATATCGTCATGGAAGGGCTCAAAGGAGAAGTGGATGGAATCCAATTCTGGGATGCCGTTGCGGAGGATGCAGTTTTTGATTTTTTGTACAACTTTCCTGGCTTTCCAAACAGAATGGAAGGGCGCGCGTCATACATGGATTGGTTCCGTAATTACAGTATGAAGATAAAATCAGCCGACCACCTCCGGGCCTATAAGGTGCAGGGAGAAAATATTGTTGTTTTGGAATATCAAGTCCATGGAATTGAACCAAGTTCCGGTAATCCTTATGACAATAGGTTTTGCTCCATCGTTACCATAAAAGATCGAAAAATCGTCTATTGGCGGGATTATATGGATTCGCTTGCCGTTATGCTGGCAAGCGGAAACTGACGAGGAGGAACAGCATTCAAAAATTTGACCGGACATTAACTCATTGATTATGTATAGATACAGATGAACCGAGAGCCCAATATCATATCCGAAATTTTTCTGGGTTATGGGGCAATATGCTCTTTGATAGTATGCTACTTATCGGCCGATACTGTTGATCTTCTAACTGCCATACTGTAAAAAAGTAGGGTAGGTAATTAAATGCGCGCTTTTGAGGGCCTTCCAATGGCAGTTATGCGATTGGAGGGCCTTTTATGCGTGCAAGGGCTTGGTATCAGTCAAGGAGGAGCCGCTGCCAAATAGCAGCGGCCAAATGTAGCAGAAGCAGTTTATGGAATGACCGGCTTGACCCGCGCCGCCGTTTCCGCGTTTCGCGGTTCGGCGGCGCACTATGAAAAAGCGGAGTGTGGCCGCAAGCCCCCCGCAGGGGCGTTCCCCCTCGGAGAGCCCACGGGACACTTTGCCGCGAAGCGGAAAGTGTCATAGTGGGTCATATGCCTTTTAAAAAGGCATATGAATCGCAGTCCTCATTCACACCGCATTTCCAATGATATCCGCAAGCATTCCGCTGCTAAAAGCATTCTCCCACCACGCGGCGGGCAAATAAAAAACACGCACCAGTGTATCTATAGCAACCGGAATCTGCAAGGTTTCCTATTAATGCTACTCCGAAAGGAAGAACATATGCGAGGCGTCAAAATAGACAGTATTCTTGCTGAAGCACTGGACAAACTCCATATTGCATGTAAGAATGTATGACATGAACAAATGTATCTATCTCATTGTATTGACATTCCAACACCTTTATGGTACTGTATAATTATGCCAATCAGTACATATTATTCCGTATTATCTGGAGAAAGGAATTGAAAATGCGTATCTTGAAAAGATTGGGAATTTTTGTTGCGTCTTTGTCTCTCGCTTTCGGAATTTGCGGAATGTCTGTGTTCGCCGCTACCCCAACAGTGACACAGAAATCAGTGGATTCAGCAGAAGCAGCTCAAATCACTTCCACGCACAAAACCGTAAAGGTTAAGCTCATCCCTGGCGATTCAAGCCATTCAGGGTTAGCCACGCCTTCAACTACAGTTAGCGGTAATACAGGCACAGCAAGCATCACATGGGTCAATTCTGGCCAGATTTTTTGGTCTGTGACCCCATATTTTCCACTCTCCTATGTAGTATTCGTTGGCGAAATTAATATTGTTAATCTGAGTACAGGTAGTGTTGTAAGAACGTTGTGGGAAAGTGGAGACGGACTTGACGGCGTAGACGAAAATGTATATTTTTCAAATTTGCCAAGCGGCGTTTATTCTGCCACATTAACCGGTGGTGGAACGGATAACGGGGTTGAATTTACTGTTTCCAGTGGTTGCACTGAAGTCTATGCTGTTCACTAATAATTCCTGTTGTGAATGCCTATGTTGAATCGTATTGAGGAGTAAGTGTACTGTATTGGTTGAACGTCTTGTAAATTATTGTTACGAATTAATACCGTCAGCTACCAGTTGGCGGTATTAATTCGCGTTAAGGTATTTGACTTAACCAGTGAGGAATTGTATGGATTTTAATACAAAAAGGAAGTTTGTTTTACATCCTGTTTGGATAGATGATATCGAGTTTAAAT
>NZ_JBDNLG010000121.1:0-6535 GCF_047718355.1 Ethanoligenens sp. | reverse complement strand
ATATACACTTGCCACTGAAAAACCTGCCTCGGCTGCTATATCATCAGTATAAGTCGCAAAATATCCTTTTTTCTTAAATACAGCGTAGGCAGCAGATACTATTTCCTCTTTTTTTTCAATTGAACGTTTTTGCCGTGGTACCCGTACAGGTTTTTGAGACCTCTTGGGCATGTGCATTCACCCCCTATAGTGTTTGGCACAATATGCACTTATATTAATTCATGAAAAGAGTTTTGTCAATGTAAGAAAAATCTTACTTTCCTATTGCTTTTGCGGCACCGCAGTGCTATCCTATAAATGTAAGAAAATTCTTATATTATTAGGGAGGCGTTATTTGTGACCAGCCGTAGGAAAATTATAGGGTTTATGGCACTGGTACTTGCTCTGTTTATTGGAATGCTGGATAGCACCATCACCAACATAGCTCTGCCAGATATTGTTAACTCATTTCGTGCCAATTTAAATGATGTGAGCTGGATTTCGACAATCTATGTAATGGGTTTTGGCGTGTTCATGATCACCGCTGCAAAACTTGCAGACCAATTCGGCAGGAAAAAATGCATGATGATTGGTCTATGCATATTTGGCATCAGCTCGGCTATGTGCGGATTGTCACAGTCCTTGATTTTTCTAATCGTCATGCGGTTTATTCAGAGTATCGGCGGAGCCATGATTTCTCCGACAATATTGCCAATGGGGCTTGCTCTTTTTGGAAAGGCAAAAATAAGAATTATAACCAGTATTACGGGTGCCGTTACCGCACTGGCCGCCGCAGGAGGGCCAGCACTTGGCGGCGTAATCATTCAGTACATTGGATGGAGAGGAATTTTCTATGTCAATATTCCATTGATTGTAATCGCCCTGACAACCGTAGCAATATGTATCAAAGAGACATATGACAACACGGTTTCCAAAAAAGTTGATTTTCTCGGTGTGGTATTGCTGACTGCTACTTTATTTCTATTAATATTTGCTTTTTTGAAAGGCCAATATTACGGCTGGAATTCCGGGCTGATTGTTTCAATGTTTGTAGGTTCCGCTGCTGCCTTTGTCTTGTTTATACTGACAGAGAAAAAAGTGAAATTTCCTATGTTGGAATTAGGGCTATTTCGAGAAAGCACTTTTTCGGCGTCTGATTTTTGCTATATGATGACTGGTTTTTCACTTGTTTGCCCGGCCGTAATTCTAAATTATTTTTTACAGAACATTTTGAACTATACTGCCTTGAATGCGGCATTTATCATTATGTGGACATCGGTAACCGTGGTTATATCTATGCCACTTGGTAATCTGCTCGCGGCTAAAATTGGAAGCGCAAAACCCATAAATGTGTTGGGAAATCTTATTATGGGCATTGGGATTCTTCTTTTGTCACGGCTCACTGTAAGCACGCCTCGATCGACTATGATTTTTGACGTTGTGATTTGTGGCTTCGGAATGGGATTTGCTTGCCAAGCAATCGTAACAGCCGTAAAATTTTTGCCCGTGCAAAAAAGCGGAATGGCCTCTGGTATAATCAATTCAATGAGACAAATTGGAATGTGCATCGGGATTGCGCTGTTGGTTAGTATTCTCGATGTAAATATATCCAATGCTAAGGCTAACATAAAAACAGATGCCATCACAAGTTTTGATCATTCCACTGTTACTGAATCTGTCCAGACAGTCGCGACAAAAGATCTTTCATTGATCTTAAACAGCAATGATACCTCCGAACAAAAGAAACTGCATACCAAAATGCAAAATGATATTGAAAACTCTTTAGCGGGTGCAGTGAAAACAAATGAAATACATAAGGGCGCCTTGCCAAAACAAATTGTTGAAATACAAAATGTAATGGGAAAAATCATTGCGGATAAGCAGCAAAAAATAGCCGATTCTTTCGACGGTGTTTTTTTTATTGCAGCGATTATACTAATTTCCACCTGCTTTTTGGGCATTTTTACTGACCGCAAGAAAAACGTATAATTATAGGTGAAAATATAATTCTTTGAGCCAACAAGCTACTATACAATTTTACCGTCCGCCTTCCAGCGAAATTTCATTTTTATCTTAACGCTCAATGGGATACCCTCCCATCGAGCGTTTTTCTGTCTTCGGGCAATTTGACGCCCCGCTGTCGCTCGCCCCCTGCCGTCCTTTCCGAAAGTTCAACTACTCGGGAAGGACGCGAAATTGTGAAAGTATATATCAAAAATTACGGGCAATCCATAGAAGTGGAAGTATCCACCGAGGTCGGCCAATTTCTCGACCGAGCTAGGCACAAGAGCGAAAACCTTTTTCACGAAAAGCGCCGCCATTGGGACGGACGCGAGTTCGATGAATACCTTATAGCCCATGAGTGCAGCCGGAGCTACTATGAAACGCCGGAGGATTGGCTCTGCCACAGGGAAACCTTCCGGGAGATTATAACGGTGCTGGAAAGCTGCACACCGAAGCAGCGTCAGCGTTTCCTACTTTTTGCTTTGGAAGGGCTCAGTTGTTCCCAGATTGGTAACATCTACGGTTGCTCAAAATCTGCCGTTCTGAATAGCATTGAGGCGGTCAGAAAGAAGGCGAAACATATTTTGCAGGCAGATTCTGCAAAATAGTATCCCCGAAAAATGACGGCTTGGAGGGCAGACGGGTTCAACCTGTCTGCCATTTTTCTGCCCGCTTTTTTGCCTGTGTCCAAATTCGCAGCCCATTCTGTTGATGCAATCCATTTCATGGCGCACTTATACACCCTGACGGGTGCCGTGCGCTCTGCGAGGCCGTTGCGCCCTGCCGGGCGCGATGGAAGGCTGCGCCCTCCAAACCTCTTGCGTGCCTCACGGCAAGGCTCATTCTTGCGGGATGCTCCTTTCCGTGAGGCGTTCAGTGCTCAAGGCACAGAAAAGCGGGGCTTCCTTTTTACAGGGAAAATCTCATGTATAGTAAAGGATATTTTGAATTGGAGGGTCTATGAATTTCAGACAAATTTTCTTTTTTACCCGTTGCCTGCTCTATTGGCTAAAAGAATTGTTTCATGACCGCAGCGGTGGCGGTACAGCCGGAGACCGCGTCCAAAGCACCTATCGGGAAGTGCAGATCGGAGATACCTGCTACTGCCTCACCAGCCGGTATGAGGGATTCAAAGAGATCGACAAGGCCCTTGAACGGCTGGCGGTCAAGAAAGCACTGGGCCGGTCTCGAGTCAAAGTCACCCATTACCATCAATAAGCCCTGCTTTTTCAGGGATAAGGGTTGCCGCCCACGCTGGCCTGCGGTATGATAACAGCAGGTAATACAGCCGACGGCGCGTTTGATTTGAGAAAGCGAGGGCTGACATGACAAATCAGGACGCCATTAAGGTCGGCATCTACGTTCGTTTAAGTAAAGACGATGAACGGGCCGGAGAATCGGTGAGCATTAAGAATCAGAAGTTAATGCTCACGCACTACGCCGAACAACAGGGCTGGTTTGATTACAGCATTTATTGCGACGACGGTTACAGCGGAACCAGTTTTCAGCGGCCCGGGGTGGAACGGCTGATCGAGGACGCGAAAGACGGTAAGATCAATCTCATTCTGGTAAAGGATTTATCCCGCTTTGGACGCAACTACATACAGGTTGGACAATTTACGGATTATGTTTTTCCAATGATCGGTTGCCGATTTATTGCCGTAAATGACGGCGTGGATACACTTCATAACGACAACGATATGATGCCCTTCCGAAATTTGTTCAACGAGTTCCAGAGCAAAGATACCAGCAAAAAGATTAAAGCCGTCAAACGGGCCTGTGCAACTGCGGGGCGTTATATCGGAGCGTACGCGCCTTATGGTTACCTCAAAAGTTCGGAGGATAAGCACCATCTGGTGATTGACGAAGAAGTCGCTCCTGTGGTAAGACGTATCTTTTCGCTCCGTTGCGAAGGTTTAGGATACCGGGCTATTGCCTCCGTCCTTAACCGTGATCACATTCTTCCTCCGCGCGAGCACTATTACCGTCTGCTTCAAAAAATAAATCCGTTTTATTCCAATCACTTGTGGAATGAAGTAACCATAAAAACTTTGATTCGCAACGAGGTCTACCTCGGCAATACGGTTCAAATGAAAACGGGAACCGCTTCTTACAAGAACCACAAGCAGATCAAAAAGACGGAGGATAACTGGATTCGCGTGGATGGCACCCATGAACCAATCATTGACCGGGCTACATGGGATTTATGCGTGGAGATCGACCGGAAACGTTTTAAGCCCCGTACCCACAAAAACGGCGAAATCAGTTTATTCGGCGGATTGGTACGTTGTGCGGATTGCGGTTTCGCCATGCGGTACTGCGAGGAAAACCATGTGCGCAAAAATGGCAGCAAGGTTAAATATGTCAGCTATGTATGTGGCAATTATGCCAGCAGCGGAAAATCCGCCTGCTCCGCCCATATCATCTATCTGAAACCGTTGTCGGAACTGGTGCTCGACGATATTCGCAGGCAGGCCAGCGGCGTTTTGCAGGACGAGGATAAGGTGCGACAGGAACTGCTTCGGCAGAAATCCAAGCAATCCGAGCAACAGCTCGCCGCCGATCACAAGGCCCTCAAAACGACCGGCAAGCGGTTGAAGGAGCTTGACCGCCTCATTTCCAGCCTGTATGAGGATAAGGTGCGCGGCGCCATCCCGGAGAGCGTATGCGTCGGTCTGATGCAGAAGTACGAGGCCGAGCGCAAAGAAAAGACCGCACAGGCGCATGGGCTGGAAGAAAAGATCGCCGCATCGGCTCAGAATGAGCGGGAAGTGGACAGTTTCCTTGCCGCTATCAAGAAGTACGTGGCCGTGGAACAACTCGACCGGGAAATGCTGCTGGAGCTGATCAATTACATCGAAGTCGGTGAACGGTTCATCAAGGGGAACCAGAAATACCGCAAAATCACCATCCATTATAACTTTGTGGGCAAGATCGAGTAAGACCATTCTTTATGAGAACAGCTTGAATGAGCTGTTTCAAAATGGGTACTCTCCTACAATAATTAAACATGCAAAACAATTTACCCACGAAATGTTGGAAGCAGCGGTCGATGACGGATATCTTGTCGCTAATCCGGCGCGAAAAATAAAACTTCCCAATATGCCAAAAACCAAAAATGAAAAGAGCTCCTTTACTCCAGAGGAAGAGCAAGCGATAATTGATTTCGCCCCTCTGTTTCTGACGCAGAAAAAGCCCCACGTCCCTCACAAGATCGGTAAGGCTATAATTGTGCTCCTAAAGTCTGGAATGCGTCAGGAAGAGCTGCTGGCGCTGTCATGGGGCGACATAAACTTCAACTCCAACACCATTCGCATTCATCAAACTGTTACGCTGAATGGATATGCCCCTATAATCGTTCAAAAAACCAAAACGCGAGAGAGTACCCGAACCATCCCGATGCATCCACTTGTACGCCAAACGTTGAAAAACATAGAACCAGCAACAGATAAAAGCAAAACTGTTTTTTGCAAAGAGGACGGCGGAATATGGGCGCAGAATTGTTTTTACAATCTCTATAAATCATAGCGGCACTTTTAGGGCACGCAACGGTAGATATTTCTATGGATGTCTATACGCACGTTGGGAAAACCGAGATGGATAAGGCCATAGATAAGATATAGTTTTGCCTTTGCGTAGGCACACCGTAGGCATACTGGGCAATTTTCGAGCAAAACAAAACCGCTTAGACTTGCCATTTCTGGCTTATCTAAGCGGTTCCTATATGGTTGCGGGAGAAGGATTCGAACCCTCACAAACAGAGTCAGAGTCTGTCGTGCTACCCTTACACAATCCCGCATCAAAAGGCGCATGCTTTATTATATCAATATTTTTGCAAATGTCAACCTGTATTATGCGATTTTTTTAAAAAACCTTACAGCGAGATGCTTAAGCGCAATCAAACCTCCGTCTGTTTGTTGGATTTTGCCTTGATTTACACGAAAGATTACGCCGTGTCCTATAGCTTGAATTATAGCATATTTCGGCTAATCCGTCATGCAAAATGTTATAGCTATACAAGCCCCCTACAGCCCTCACAGCGGCCTTACAGGCGCGGTAATCAATAAAATACCAACCGTTTAGCTGCTGAGGCGGTAAATAGCGACAGCAAGGCAATCAGACCAACCTAAACGCATTAGTCTTTTTGTGGTACAATATGGACAGTACATGAAATTTTTTTACATTATCACTAAACAATCAAACAGACAGCAGGAGGATTTGCAAATGAAAATCAACGATGAAACGATACAACAAATTTTTTCAGAATTGCAAAAGCAGGAAGATGGAGAAATTTACTACTGCTATGCAGTCATTACGGCTAATGCAGGGAAGATGATGTTGCTCGGAAGTCTTTCAGCACTTGCAAATCAATACTTTTTGTTAGGGTTCAGCACATCCAGACTAATCATGGTGAAATTGGATATGTCAGGGCACCCCAAAGAACATACGGCAATTCCTTACAAGCAATTTGCAAAAGTCAAAATATCAACTTGGATGTTTGGAATTGGTAAAAAAATTTACATTCGACTTTCTGATGGGTCAACTATCAAAT
>NZ_JBDNLG010000120.1:0-6653 GCF_047718355.1 Ethanoligenens sp. | reverse complement strand
ATGGTGTAGATCTCAATCTGAGACGCGGAAATTAGCTTACCCAGGTGCTTCGTCGGTGCAACAAGGCAGACTGGAAATACGGTGGTAAATGGGAGAACAGGCGTCAGTTCGCATTCGACATTTACGACCGTGTGAAAAAAGCGGTCAACGATCCGGACTTTATTCTGGGTTCTAAGATTTCCGTGTATGAAGGTTTCCCCGGCGGCTGCGGGACCATGGGCCCGGACAGCGCCGTAATGGACCTGACCGAATCTATTGATTTGGTCAAAGGTCTGGAAGCACACGGCGCCAGCTTCATTCTCCAGTCGGCCGGATCCCCGTCGCATACACTTGCACTTTCTCAGCCAGATAAGAACCTGCCGGATTATGGTTATCTACATTTCTATTTTCAGAAAGTCTGTCGTGAAAATCTTAAGAAAGACACGGTTGTGATCGGCTCAGCCTATACGATTTTCCGCAATGGCAAGGGCACCAAATTTAACGCAGTAGCACCTGAGAAAAATTCTCTGCGTTTCTGGGGCAACAAAAATATTGAGGATGGTGTGGTAGACGCGATTGCTATCGGCCGCCAGTCATTTGCCGATCCATTCCTGCCAGCGAAATTACAGGAAGGCCGCGATAATGAAGTGCACTGGTGCACGGCTTGTGACAACTGTATTGAGTTCTTGATTCGGCAGGAACATGTGGGTTGTGCCACCTACAATAAGGACTTTGCAAAACGCATACAAGAGATTCGTCAGGAAAAAGGTTTGCTGAAAGCCAAACATACTTGATTCCCGGTTACATCGACAGAAGCCGTTTCGGAAGGAAACGGCTTCTTTTGCAAAACCGTTCCGTGTGAGGCCGAAATCCATTTTACAGAAAGATTGCATGAGGTGTATGATATGTCAGAATTCTTTGCAGATGTCCCCCAAATCAAATATGAGGGGAAGAGCAGCACCAATCCATTCGCATTTAAATATTATAATCCGGAAGAAATCATCGGTGGCAAGTCCATGAGGGAGCAGCTCAAATTTGCCATGAGCTGGTGGCACACATTGGGCGCAGATGGCACCGATATGTTTGGAAGCGGTACAGTGGACAAATCATTTGGGACAGATGGCGACCTGATGAAACTGGCTAAGGCCAAAGTTGCGGCCGGATTTGAATTTATGCAAAAATTGGGCATCGACTATTTCTGCTTTCACGACGCCGATCTTGCTCCCGGCGGCCGTACGCTTGCCGAGACCTATGAAAATGAGGAAATTATCAAGGAAACCATATTGGTAGAGATGAAGAAAACAGGCATTAAAAACCTGTGGGGTACATCTAACTGTTTTACACATCCACGCTACATGCATGGAGCAGGCACAGCACCAAACGCTGACGTGTTTGCCTACGCCGCCGGCCAAATTAAAAAAGCCATTGACCTAACGGTTGCTTTCGGTGGCACGGGATATGTTTTTTGGGGCGGCCGTGAGGGATATGAGACGCTGTTGAACACCGATATGGAAATGGAACTTGACAACATGGCCCGCTTGCACCGTATGGCGGTGGAATATGCGCGTGTGATCGGTTTCCGGGGCGATTTTTACATTGAGCCAAAACCCAAGGAGCCGACTAAACATCAGTATGATTTTGACGCGGCCTCTACCATTGCGTATCTGTGCAAATATCATCTGGACAGTGATTTTCGCCTCAACATCGAGGCCAACCATGCCACGTTGGCCGGGCATACATTTCAACACGAACTGCGGTACGCCCGCACCAACGGATTCTTCGGTTCTATCGATGCCAACCAAGGAGATATGCTGCTTGGGTGGGATACCGATCAATTTCCAAGCAACGTTTATGAGACGGCCATGTGTATGTATGAAGTATTAAAGGAGGGCGGATTTACCAACGGCGGTCTTAATTTCGACGCCAAAACGCGTCGTGGCTCTTTTGAACTTAAAGACATTGCCTACGCTTACATCGTCGGGATGGATACGTTTGCTCTCGGTTTGCGCATCGCCGACCGGCTTATTCAGGACGGGCGTATTGATCAGTTTGTCCAGCATCGGTATGCCAGCTACCAAAGAGGCATTGGTGCCGAAATTGTGAGCGGGCAGGCGACGTTAAAAACGCTGGCGGAATACGCGCTCCAAATGGGCGAGGTGCATACCAATCAGAGCGGCCGGCAGGAAGAGCTGGAAGGTATCATCAATAATATTATGTTTTCTCTATAACTTTTGGTGAAGGAGGCATGCAATATGTCCTATCTTCTGGGAATCGATGTGGGTACCTCAGGTACAAAATCGGTGCTTTTCAATGAACACGGCGCGGTGCTTGCTTCGGCCACAAGGGAATACCCTCTCTATCAACCGTGCAACGGTTGGGCCGAACAAGATCCTGATGACTGGTGGGATGCCTCGGTGGAAACGGTGCGCAGTGTCCTGCAAACCGCCGCGATCCAACCAGCCGATATCGCTGGTGTCGGTATTTCCGGCCAGATGCACGGCCTTGTATTATTGGATGGAAAAGGAAATGTTTTACGCAAAGCCATCCTTTGGTGTGACCAACGGACAGCAGCTCAATGTGAAGAAATTACGTGGCTAGTTGGGCGGGCGCGTCTGATCGAAATCACTGCAAACCCGGCGCTTACCGGATTTACAGCCGGAAAAATCCTCTGGGTGCGTGAAAACGAGCCCGCAATTTATGAAAAATGTTGTCACATCTTACTTCCAAAGGATTATATTCGTTATAAACTGACAGGGGAGTTTGCTACCGATGTTTCGGATGCGTCTGGCATGCAACTTCTAGATGTACCGGGACGTAAATGGGCGGATGAGGTACTGGAAAAACTGGAGATTGAGCGGTCGCTGCTTTGTCGCGTATATGAGTCCGCAGAGGTTACGGGTACGGTGCACCGGCAAGCGGCAGAAGTGACCGGCTTGGCGTTTGGTACACCGGTGGTGGGCGGTGCCGGCGACAATGCCGCCGCTGCGGTGGGCACCGGTGTTGTGCGTGATGGACGCGCGTTTACCACCATTGGAACATCCGGGGTGGTCTATGCGCATTCTTCTGGTGTGCGGATCGACGCGAAAGGCCGCGTGCATACGTTTTGCAGCGCTGTTCCCGGCGAATGGCATGTAATGGGGGTCACGTTGGCAGCAGGCCTTTCGATGAGCTGGTTCCGGGACAATTTCTGTGCGGAGGAACGCGGGCGCGCGGAGTCGGAGGGAAGGAACGTATATGACGTGATGGACGAAGAAGCAGCTAAAGTTTCACCCGGATGCGACCGACTGCTTTATCTTCCATACTTAATGGGGGAGCGCACGCCGCATCTTGACCCGGATTGCCGCGGGGTGTTTTTTGGTCTTTCGGCTATGCACACGCGTGCGCATCTGATACGAGCTGTGATGGAGGGGGTTTCCTTCTCGTTGCTCGATTGCATGGATATCCTGTCTCAAATGGGGTTGGATATCACAGAGATGCGTGTGACCGGTGGCGGTGGAACGAGCGCACTTTGGCGACAGATACTCTGTGACATGTTCGGCTGTCCAGTGTGTACGGTGCGATCGCGGCAAGGCCCCGCTCTCGGAGCCGCATTGCTCGCGGGCGTGGGCACAGGTATTTTTTCCTCTGTGCCCCAGGCTTGCGATACGGTGGTTGCCTGTGATAAGAAAGAACAACCCAATTACGAACGCGGCGATTTTTATGCGGGTTACCATGTATTGTATCAGCAACTTTATACGGCGCTGTCTGCTGGTTACAAGCAACTTGGGGCACTCTCTTAAAAATAGAGGGGAGGGAAAAATGGATGTTGAGTCTTTCCTGATTTTTCGGAGGTAATCTGATGTAAACAAGATATATCGTCAAATTACATGTTTGTGTAGATTAATTCGTGGAAATTATATTGACATTACACAATCATGGTGATATGATAGGCAAAGTTATTAAATTGCTTTTACAAAGTTGAAACATTTTGAAAGTAGCGTAAAGTAATTCTCGGGTGTGGCTGGCGGACTCTAGATCAGTGCTATGCCAGAGTGGATTTTTACAGAAAGAAGGCGAAAAGTGAAAGAGCAATGGAAAACAACACTGTCCAAAGCTGCTTTGGAAATCCGCAAAGGGGCCCTTCTGGCAGTATATAGTGGGCAGTCGGGACATCCGGGCGGTTCTCTGTCCATTGCGGATGTGCTTGCCTACTTGTATGGCAAGGAGATGCACGTGGACTCGGCGAACCCTAAGCAGCAAGATCGGGATCGTCTTGTCCTCTCCAAAGGGCATTGTGCGCCCGCGCTTTATGCGGCACTCGCCCTCAAAGGATATTTTCCCAAGGATGAGTTGAAAATGTTTCGGCGTTGGGGCGGTATGCTGCAAGGCCACCCCGACATGAAGGGTACGCCTGGAGTAGACATGACGACTGGTTCGCTCGGGCAAGGTATTTCAGCTGCCTGCGGTATGGCACTTTCGGCAAAAATTTCGAAGAAAGGTTACCGTGTCTATGCCATTCTTGGCGACGGTGAACTGGAAGAAGGTGAAGTTTGGGAGGCCGCCATGTTCGCTGCACAATACAAGCTCGATAATCTTGTCGCGTATGTCGACAACAATGGTTTGCAAATCGATGGAAAAATCACCGACGTAATGTCGCCCCTGCCAATCGCTGAGAAATTTAGCGCATTCAACTGGCATGTGACCGAAATCGACGGACACGACTTTGACCAGATTGAGGCTGCCTATGAAGAAGCTAAAAAGGTGAAAGGGCGGCCGAGCGTGATTATTGCACACAGTGTCAAAGGCAAAGGCGTATCATTTATGGAAAATCAGGCGGAGTGGCATGGCTCTGCGCCTAATGATGAACAGTATGCGCTGGCTATTAAAGAACTTGACACAGCGCTTGTAAATATAGGGGTGGAACCATGAACGGGAAAAAGATGATTGCCACGCGGGAGGCATACGGCAATGCACTTGCCGAGTTTGGCATGGTCTATCCGGAACTTGTGGTGCTGGATGCAGATTTGTCCAAATCGACCAAGACAGCAACATTCCAAAAAAAGTTTCCCGGTCGACACATTAACTGCGGTATCGCTGAAGGGAATATGATGGCGGTGGCCGCGGGCCTGGCTGCTACAGGCAAGATCGTGTTCGCCAGCACGTTTGCAATGTTTGCAGCGGGCCGCGCGTTTGAGCAGGTACGCAACTCCGTTAGTTATGCACATCTGAATGTAAAAATCGGCGCTACGCATGCTGGTCTGTCGGTTGGGGAGGACGGCGCCACCCACCAATGCTGTGAGGACATCGGGCTGATGCGTACCATCCCCGGTATGGTCATCCTCAATCCGTCGGATGCGGTGGAAGCACGCGCCGCTGTGGAAGCAGCTATTCGACACAACGGTCCGGTTTATCTGCGCTTTGGCCGGTTGGCGGTGCCGATCATCAATGATGCACCGGACTACAAATTTGAGATGGGTAAAGGCATCACATTGGCCGAAGGCGGAGACGTTACTTTGATTGGTACCGGCTTGATGGTGCCCGAAGCTCTGTATGCCCGCGAGTTGCTGGCGAAAGACGGGATACAGGCGCGGGTGATTAATATCCATACGATCAAGCCAATCGACCGCAGCCTAATCGAAAAAGCGGCCTTAGAAACGGGAGCCATTGTGACGGCGGAGGAACATAATATCATCGGCGGACTTGGCAGCGCGGTCTGTGAAGTAGTGGCGGAAACCTGCCCGGTACCCGTTTTGCGTGTGGGTGTGGAAGACAGGTTCGGGAAATCCGGCCCGGCTAAAGAAGTATTGAAACATTATGGGCTGACGGCGGAAACCATTGCCGAAAAAGCCCGCAAGGCGTTGTCGTGGAGACGGACGCTGGCCAATGTGTGAAGGGAGTTTATATGAAACTGTTTATTGACACGGCAAATGTAGATGACATCCGTGCCGCAAGCGATCTTGGCGTCATCTGCGGCGTTACCACCAATCCATCTCTTATTGCCAAAGAGGGACGGGTGTTTGGAGAGGTAGTCAAGGAGATTACCACCATTGTGGATGGCCCAATCTCTGCGGAGGTCATCTCTCTGGAAGCGGATAAAATGGTGGAAGAAGCCAAGACGCTTGCCCAGATTCATTCCAACATCGTCATTAAGATTCCGATGTGCGCCGAGGGTCTAAAAGCTGTGAAACGGCTGACAGCCGCGGGAATCCACACCAATGTAACATTGATTTTCTCCGCCGCGCAGGCACTGTTGGCAGCGCGGGCGGGGGCAACATATGTCAGCCCGTTCCTCGGACGGGTGGACGACATTGCATGGGAGGGTATGGCACTGGTGCGGGATATCGCAGAGATTTTCAGACTCCACCAGATTCCGACAGAGATCATTGCGGCCAGCATCCGCAGCCCGTTACATGTGCTGGAGGCGGCTAAGGCCGGCGCACAGATTGCGACCGTTCCCTATGCGGTTATTTTGAAAATGATTGAACATCCGCTCACCAAAAATGGCATTGAGCGCTTTTTGAAGGACTGGGAAACCGTACCGCAGAAATGACCTTACTGTCGGGTGTGGAATGCCTGCCGATGGAAACCAAATGGACTAAAAACGGGAGAGAGCCGCAGTTATGCTGGTTTTGCTCCCGTTTTTGTATAGAAAAGCGTTGGTACGGCATCTGGAGTTTTGGTGACACATGTGTATC
>NZ_JBDNLG010000119.1:0-6767 GCF_047718355.1 Ethanoligenens sp. | reverse complement strand
CAATTTAATAGAGAGAAAAGGGATATCAGACAGCAACTGTCAGCAATGGTGCTATGATGTTCCTGCTACAGCAATTAAGATTGCACCTGTTGTTGTATTGGTGCTAAATAGTGCATATTTTAGCTTCCCCTCATGTTTGCAACACATAATCGATATTTGGTATTACCTGAAAAACCAGATTATATTATGGAATTTGAAATTGCAAATAGTCCATCTATAAGTGGTGGTACAAAAGTTTTACCTAACGATGGTCAAATTGGTGTAGGCAGAGAATACTTCACTAATGATTCAGTATATATGAATATAAATAATTATCAAAAGATGATTCCGTAATGAAAGGCCTGACAGTTATGCAAATCAATGATAAAGTGAAAATTGTGGTTTCTGAACCTTGGAATTTTACTTCATCCGATGGAGACAATATGTTTCATTGCTCGGTTATGGCGACCAAAAAAGCAATTCCTGTTTTTACAATAAAGGGAACAGTAATTAGCAATATTGTCTTGCAGTCAAGGAATACTCATGGCCAGCAATATAACATATACCTTCTCCCTAAAGGGTATTGTTTAGATAATTTTCAGAATGATAATTCTATTGGTCAGAAGTTGATTTTTTCAATTATAGGGGAAATGCAGTAATTAGATAAAGGGATATTGTTTATTTAACAAGGCTTTTTGTAAAGCCGGGTACCAATTACCGCACATTACCAGGGCAGCTCTTTGACGCTGACATTGAACGGCGTAAAGTACACGTGTGAGAAGAATGCGCAAGGCGATGTCATAGGACTGGTTGACAGCAACATGAACGAGGTGGTAACCTACACCTATGACAGATGGGGAAAACTGCTGAACATTGGCGGCTCGATCAAAGACAGTGTCGGCTTACAGAACCCGTTACGCTATCGGGGACATTATTACGATACGAAAACAGGGCTATATTATCTGCAAAGTAGGTATTATAATCCGGAATGGGAGCGGTTTGTTAGCCGAGACACCGCTAAATACCATGAGGGCGAAGTGGGAGCAGAAGCGAGCCTCTACACTTATGGCCTAAACAACCCAATTGTGAATATAGATCCAGATGGTCATGATGCTATACATACTATACTTACTGTACTCGATTACGTAGGTTTTGCTTCCTTGAGTCTCGGCATTATTCCCAGAACTAGGTGAGGCTATGCCTTTTGCTTTAATTATCTTAGCGGCAGCTAGCATTTTGGTTTCTTTGTCCGCAGCTTATGATGATTGGAACAAATATTGCGTTTGTTCCCGCCCCCGAAAAGTACTCTGGGATATGGCCTCACTTACGATGGAGGTATTATCTATTATCGGGGGAACGGTAGGTGAAGGCGGTGGTCAACTGCTTGCACTTGGAATCGTAAATACGAGGATACTTGCTTATTTGACAGCCTGTTTAGCCAATGCATTTTTGGGGTTACCCATTGCCTCAAGTCAGGCGTTAGCTGATACTTTTAATTTCAGTTTGTTTTAAAGGAGTGAAAATTGTAATGAGATTCCTAATTGAAGCCATCTCCAATCCATTTGGTTTGCCGAATTGCCTTGAAATTGTATCACTGATGCTAATATGTTATGCATGGACTGCTATTATATTATCTTTGGTTCTATATTTATTGGACGTCAATACACGTTTAACTGGCAATACCTTGTTGCTGTGGACTGCAACGTTTACAATTATAATAGTTATCGCGACTATCTGGTATATCGCTATCCCGTTAACGTTAGCATGTATTTTACTTGTACGTAGGCAATATAAAATAATAAATATAAAAACGAAAGAAAGATGCTTAAAAGGTATCACTTCATTTAAGCACCTTTATAAGCAAACACAAGAATGGGAAGGAAAGAGTGATTATGAGAAAGAGAGAATAAAAACAGAAGGACTTAATACTTTTCGCCCATTTGATCCGCGGTTATTTAGTAGGGTAGCTGTTTGTTTACCCATAATAACGATAATTATCATGTTATTGTTAGGATTCAAATATCGCTTACAATAGCAATTCGGTTGCTATGTAATGCCCACTGAACAGCCCAAAGACCTGTATAGTAGCTGTATTTTGCGGATAATTATGGCAAAACAAACGTAAGTAAAGATGGTACATGTACTGCTCTAATTGACGCCTCGGATCGTCCACGGCTCCGTAACAATGACGAAGCTGTCCGTAGCATTCCTCCGGCACCTTATCCTCCCGAAGCCCTTTGAGCTGTACCCGATTTGATGGATGCTGCGGAGCAGTGTAAAATAAAAGCACTACGAAGGGGTGTTTCATCATGGGGAAAAGCAATGGGAACCGGTACGGCGAAGAATTCAGGCAGGGAGCCGTCAAGCTGGTATTGGAAAACAAGCAGAGCATCGCGGAAGCGTGCCGCAATCTGGGTGTGTCCATAGGAACGATGAAGCGTTGGCTTGCCGTAGAATTGAACAACCACGACGCCGAAAAAATTCGCCTGCGGCAGTTGGGGGAGGAAAACCGCCAGCCCCGGAAAGATAAGGCGGATTTGGAAGATACGGTAGATATCTTAAAAAAGCGGCAACCATCTTCAGTTGGACGATGTGCGTCTGCAATTTCCGCATTGCGGCCGTAACCGGTTTTATGGCATCCAGAGGGCACATGGGCTTTTCTCTATCCGCCATCGCAAATTCAAGGCGGCCACCAATTCCCGCCACACTTATCCCGTAGCTCCCAACCTGCTCCGTCAGAATTTCCATGTGGATGCTCCTAACAAGGTCTGGGTGACGGATATTACATACATCCGAACGGACGAAGGATGGCGATATCTGTCCATCATCAAGGATTTGTTCGACCTCCAGATCGTCGATTGCGCTACTGGCAGGCGAATCGAACGGATCTCTGTAAAAGGGCGCTGCATGCTGCTGTCCGGCGATACAAGCCGGGCGCGGGCTTGATTCATCATTCAGATCAAGGCGTTCAATATGCCAGTCGGAACTATCAGGTCCTTTTACTGCAAAACTACATCATTCCCAGCATGAGCCGCAAAGGCACGCCTTACGACAACACCTGCGCTACCTGCGCTGAATCCTTTTTCAGTGCGATCAAGCTGGAAATGGTTTATCATGAGCATTATGCGACCAGAGCCCAGGCACAGGCCGCGATTTTTGAATATATCGAAATCTATTACAACTGGCAGCGACGAAGCGCGGCCATCGGCAACATTGTACCGGCAGAATTCCGGCGGCGATTTTACCAGCAGTGGATGGCATGATCCGCAATCTTGCGATATTCTTTGGTTTCAGCCGCTTGCACTACTTCCCGTGTAAGACAGGCAACCCCCTTCACCTGTTCCGGTCAAGGTGAAGGGGGAAAAATCTTCGTCGTCGGAGAGCGGCGCTGCTACAAAAGATATTGACCCGATTGGATACTTTTTTTACCAGGAAGTTCGGGAAACCACGGATAAAGCGGTAGAATTACCAAAGCAATCTGCTCACATTCCAGTGAATTTAAGTATATTACAGTTCAATATGTAATTTAATAAATATTTTATATCATGATTTGCAACGAATCGTTTATTTATGATATAATGGATAAAATATATTGACATGACTATCACGATACTTCATAAACTTCCTACTTATGGAATTTGCGAAAAAGTATCCGGCATGACAGCTACATTCATATGAGTGACCCTTAGTAGCATGATAAGCTGCTCAATTAGTCGTTATATATTTATTTGCACGTTACACGTTGCTTATGGCAGAAAGGAATGCTTTGAAAATTCATTATCTGCAGCATATCGCGCTGGAAACACCCGGCTGTATTCTAGACTGGGCCGCACAGCGTGGACACACGCTGACGCGTACGGCTTTTTTTGCGCAGGAAAGCCTGCCTGATTTGCAAGATTTTCAGTGGCTCATCATCATGGGCGGGCCGATGAACATCTATGAAGAACAGACCTATCCATGGTTGAAACTGGAAAAAGCGTTTATCCGCGCGGCGGTGGACGCGGGAAAAACAGTGCTTGGCTTCTGTCTGGGCGGGCAGCTTGCAGCCGATGCACTGGGAGGCAAAGTGACACGCGGCGCGGCGCCCGAGATTGGTTGGCAGTCCATTCACTGGAACGAAACGGCGGACAAGGACCCGCTTTTCGCTATGTTCCCAAAAGATTGCACGGTGTTCCAATGGCACTATGATACGTTTTCCGCTCTGCCGCCCGAAGCAACGGTACTGGCGTCCAGCCCCGCCTGCGCACATCAGGTATTTGTCTGGGGCGGACGTGTGTTCGGTTTCCAGTTCCATCTTGAAAACACGGAGGAAATGCTCAGGGGCTACATCGAAGCCGGCGCTGCGGAAATGGTGTCCGGCCCCACGATACAGACGCCCCGGCAGGTGCTGGCGTACCCGGAACATATCGCCCAGACCAATGCATGGATTGCCGCGTTTCTGACCGCGCTGGAGCGGCGGACCGCGGCTTCTTTATAAGCTGAAAGGACAGGAAACAAAATGGAACAGATCACATACCGCCAGCGGGAATGCGCGGATAACACGAAGATCTCGCGTTTTTTGGAAGAACAGCGCGTGGGCACGCTGGGGCTGCACAGCAAAGAATACCCGTATGCCGTACCGGTTAATTATGTCTGGGCAGACGGCTGTATCTATTTTCACGGTTCCGGCGGGGGCAAAAAGGTGTGTCTGCTGGCGCAAAATCCCAACGTCGTCTTTACCGTTTATCAAGAACACGGCACGGTGACTGACCCGGTGCCTTGCCATGCCGACACTGCGTATTTTTCCGTAATGCTGTTCGGCCAAGCGGAGCGCGTGGTCGATTTTACGGAGGCAGCCGGCGTGTTGCAGAAGCTGCTGGAGCGGTTCATGCCCGGTTTTTACCAGCAGAAAATTGGCCCCGCGCTTGTGGAAAAATACCGGTCCGGTGTGGACAGCCTGCCAGTTACCGTCTACCGCATCCGCCCCGCACAGATCACGGCCAAGGAAAACAACGCCGATCCGGGGCAACTTTTTGGCCACGGCCCACACAAAAACCATCGGTCATGACCGCAGGAAAGGGCGCGTATACCAGGGGGTGGAGAAATGGATCGCATCCTTATTATCGATGACGACACCGAAATTTGCATGCTGCTGAAAGACTTTCTCATAAAAGAGGGCTTTGATGCCTACACGCTTTCAAACCCCGAGGAAAGTTTCGCTTTTTTCAAAAAATGCGAACCGGATCTCATCATACTGGACATCCTGATGCCGCGGGAGGACGGCTTGAGCGTCTGTCAAAAGATCCGCGCGCAGTCCCACGCGCCCATTATTCTGGCAAGCGCCAAAGGCAGCGAATCCGACAAGGTGCTCGGTCTGGGCATGGGGGCGGACGATTACATCCAAAAACCGTTCGGCCTGCATGAGCTGGCAGCGCGGGTAAAAGCGCTGCTGCGCCGCAGCCGGTATATCCAGGCGCCCACGCAGGGCGAGGAGACGGGCTGTGTGCAAAAGGGTAATTTTTCCGTGGACACCAATGCGTATGTTATCGCGTACAAAGGCGAGCCTTTGACCCTAACCATGAAAGAATACCGTTTGCTGCTGTTTTTCATCCAGCATGAAAAACATGTGTTTGACCGCGAAACACTGTATGAAAACATCTGGGGGTACGACGCTGCTGGCGACAGCCGCACCGTTATGGTTCACATCCGCAAGCTGCGGCGCAAAATAGAAGACGACCCCGACAATCCAAGGCACCTCCTCACCATATGGGGCATGGGATATAAATTCGTGGCGGAAGGATAGATATGGTGCCAGACGATACCGGAGAAACGACGGCTCTGCTGGCCGAAATCGACCGGCTGCGCGCCGCGTGCGCACGCGAAAAACAGCTTGCCGACACCTGCCGTGCGCAGGGCAACGCATTACACCGCACGTTTGAGCAGGAAAAAATGGATTTCATCCTCAACTTTTCCCATGAGCTGCGTTCCCCGCTCATGAAAGTGCTGGCTTATATCGAAACGCTTCAGGATCCGGATACGCTCCGCTCTGAAAAAGCGGAGCGGTATCTCGACGCCATGCATCACCATGTACTTGCCATGAGCAGCCTCATTGAGGAACTGTTCAACGAATGCTATCTGGACGTGGAGCAGACTTACCACATGGTGTCTGTGGACACCAGCCGCGTGTTCATCCACTATTGTGAAGAGCTGGAACTTTATGTGCAAAACAGTGGGCGGCAGTTCGCCTGCAACATCAGCCCGGGGATGCCGCCTGTCCGTCTGGACGCGGGCCGCTTCGCGCAGGTAATGAGCAATCTGGTGGAAAACGCCGTGAAATTCACCCCCAAGCAGGGCGGCCGGATAACCGTGTGGGCGGAAATGAAGAACGGCATGCTGCGTGTGCGCATCTGCGACAACGGCAGAGGTATTTCCGCAGAGCGGCAGGCGCATATTTTTGACCGCTTTTACACCTCTGGAACCTCTTCACCCGCGCGCCGCTCATCCGGACTGGGTCTTGCCATCGTTCGCACCATTATACAGGCGCATAACGGTACGATACAGGTCAAAAGCAGGTCGGGCAGAGGCACGCAGTTTGAAATTTATCTGCCGCTGGACGGCGGCAGATAACGCCGCCCCGCGTTTTGTGAAAGACGCGCCCATACCATCTGCGCACACTATCTGCATTCTCTCATTTTACAGTTTATACAACTGCCATTTTTAACAAAAATGGCAGTTGTATTTTTTTTCTTGGAAATTTATAGTGCCTCTTTATTACTTTTTAAGCTTTTGTTAAATATTTAGAGCTTGTT
>NZ_JBDNLG010000118.1:0-6973 GCF_047718355.1 Ethanoligenens sp. | reverse complement strand
TACCGGGCATCAGCGGCCTGCAAAACGCTTCCGGTGTATGCGTATTCGGGCGGATGAACGCCAACAGACCGTGCCGCAGTTCGGCAAACCAACCACCCCGTAGCTGTGTGCGCCCGGCGCCTGTCTGCAATAAGGTTTCCAGCGCCTGCACATGCACTTCTTCCAGTCGAAAACCGGTTGCACGCGCGGCAGCCGCCGCCAGCGCGCGCGCGCGCAACGGGGATGCACGCAGCACCGATGCCGTCCAGCCCCCCGGCACGGCCGCATCCCGCAGAAGTGTGCCAGTCAATTCGGAAAGCACCGCCTCATCCTGTGCAAACAGACGCATATCACGCAGCATTGTCTGTTCAAGCGCGGGGTTGAGTGTGCGCAAGGCGGGGATCACCTCCAGCCGAACACGGTTGCGCCCATAAGCAAGGGACATGTTGGTGCTGTCGGTCACATATGCCAGCCCGTTTGCCGCACAGTAGGCCTCTACTTCCGCACGGGAGGTTTCAATAAGCGGGCGCACAATATTCCCGCGCACTGGCGGGATGCCGCACAAGCCTGCCAATCCGGTGCCTCTTGCCAAATTGAGGAACAAAGTCTCCACACTATCGCTCAGCGTGTGCGCCGTGGCGATCTTCGCACCCAATGCTTTGGATTTTTCCGCAAAAAATGCATAGCGGAGCCGCCGTCCGCAAAGTTCTTCCGACTCGCCGGTCTTGGCAGCCTCGGTTCGCACATCCACGTGCAGGAAGAAACACGGCACGTCCCACGCCTCACAACGCGCGCGGACAAACGCCTCGTCACGGGTGGATTCCTCTCCCCGCAGACCGTGGTTGACATGTGCGGCGAATATACGCAGGCGGTGTTCCTCCCTTAACGTACAAAGCAGATGCAGCAGTGCGGAGGAATCCGCTCCGCCCGAAAAAGCGGCCAGAACGATGTCGCCGTCTGTAAGCATATGGAGACGGTCAATGGTTTCAAGCGCTTTCATGTAGCCGCTCCATAGACGTAAACTCCGTGTGCGCGCCGTCCCAGTGCAGCGGGATATCTCCCACCGCGCCGTGACGGTTTTTACTCACCATACAGGTCGCCTGATTATGGTTTTCCTCATTTTGCTCGTAATAGTCTTCGCGGTAGAGGAACATGACGATATCGGCGTCCTGCTCGATTGAACCGGATTCACGCAAGTCGGAAAGCTGTGGACGATGTCCGGTACGCGACTCGGTGCCGCGCGAGAGCTGGGACAATGTGAGTACCGGCACGTCCAGATCTTTCGCCATAATCTTCAGGCTTCGCGTAATTTCTGAAACCTCCTGCACACGATTGTCAATACGCCGCCCCGAGGACATCAGCTGCAAATAATCAATAACCACCAGATCGATGTCCCGCAAACGGCGGCAGCGCGCCTTGATTTCCGGCACTGTAATACCAGAGGTGTCGTCAAAATAGAGTGCGCATTTGGACATTGTGTCCGCAGCTTCGGCAAGGCGCACCCATTCGTCCGCCGCCAGTTCGCCGGTGCGCAGTTTGGTACTTTCAATCCGCGCCTGCGCGGACAGCATACGTGAAACATTTTGTTCACGCGTCATCTCCAGAGAGAAAAATGCCACCTTGCCGCCCGCACGCGCCACGTTCTGCGCAATGTTGAGCGCAAATGCCGATTTGCCCATGGCAGGACGCGCCGCCAGCAAAATCAGATCGGAACGGTTCAAGCCGGTGATATAGCGGTCCAACTCCGAAAAGCCGGTGGACATCCCAAGGAAATCCTTTTTGTCTGCCCCACTGATCTTTTTCAGACGGTCATACGTTTCGAGGATGACTTCCTTCACGTGATGCAGGCCTACGCCGGCCTTGTCCTGCCGGATATCATAGATGCGCTGTTCCGCCATGTTCACCACGGCGCGCACGTCATCAGTTTCCTGCACCGCCGCGTCGATAATCTCTTTGGAGACACGGATGAGACTGCGCAGATAATATTTCTCCTCGACGATGTGCGCATAGGCCATCGCATTGGCGGCGGACGGCACCATCTGAAGCAAAGAAAGCAGATAGGCTTTGCCACCCGCCTCGTCATACACGCCCTCCGCTTTGAGCGTGTTGAGCAGGGTGACAAAATCAATGGATTCACTGGCGGAAAACATCCGCACCATGGCGGTATAAATAGCGCGGTGCTGCGCGAGATAAAAATAGGGCGCCTTGAGAACATCAAGTAATTGTGTCAGGACAGTCGGCTCCAGCAAGACCGCGCCCAGCACCGATTGTTCCGCTTCCAGACTGTATGGGAGCGGAACATTCCCCAGCAGTTCGTTTGACTCCTCAGCGGCCATTTGTTCCCTCCGCTCTCATTTATTAAAATCCATAGAAAAATGGCACATGGATTGAATCGTTCAACCCGGTTCGCCCACCGCGACCGACAGCTTGGCGCCGATACCGGGGTGCAGGCGAATCTCTAACGGATAGGTGCCATACGCCTTGATTTCACCGTCCAGCACAATCTTGCGTTTGTCGATACTCACGGCAAACTGCGCCTTGACAGCGGCAGCAATCTCTTTGGCGGTTACCGCACCGAACAGCCGTCCGTTCTCACCCGATTTGGCCGTAACACGCACCACCACACCGTCCAATTTTTTCGCCGTGGCTTCAGCCTCGGCTTTTTCGACGGCGGCGCGGTGCTCTTTGGCAGCTTCGCGACCGCGCAGGTCATTGATCGCCTGAGAACTGGCCTCGGCTGCCAGCCCGCGCGGCAACAAAAAATTACGGGCATATCCGTCGGATACTTCCACAAGTTCCCCGGTTTTCCCGCTGCCTTTGACATCCGATTTCAAAATCACTTTCATATGCAGACCCTCCGTTTCAAAGCGGCGGCAGTCTTGCCCCGCCGCATGTTCCACAAAACCGGCGCTTGCGCCGGTCGGTGGTTTTCATTATAGCATCCCACACGCAAACAGGCAATCTGCCATGCGCCGATTATTTGTTGTTTTCAAAATACCGGGCCAGTGCCTGCTCCAAGCGTTCACCCGCCTCCGCAGGTGGAACATCCGGCAGCTGCGCACCTGCCATTGTTAAATGTCCGCCGCCACCCAATGTTTCCATCACCAATTGGACGTTCACCGCACCCATGCTGCGGGCGGACATCGCTGTTCCATTCCCATCGGCATACAGTACAAAAGACGCCTGCACGCCGCTGATAGTGAGCAGATCGTCTGCCGCCTGCGGCGCAATCAGCTTGATGTCGGGGTCGGGCTCGCCGGTATACATCGCAATGGCGCAGCCTTTGTTGATGCGTGCGGAGCTGACCAGTGCCGTGCGCTTTTGATAGTCCCCCATACTCCCTGCAAACAGCTGCTTGACGCGGGCGGTATCCGCCCCTTTACGGCGCAGGTATCCCGCCGCCTCAAATGTGCGTACGCCGGTGCGCACAGAGAAATTGCGGGTATCCAGCGTCATGCCGGCCAACAGTGCGCTCGCCTCCACCGACGTGACCGCGCTGTCCGCAATGTATTGCATCAGCTCCGCCACCATTTCGCTGGAAGAGGACGCATACGTCTCGTGATAAAAAATAACGGCGTTATCGATGAAATCCACCATTTTGCGGTGATGGTCGATAACCACGACCGTGCGCGCCACGCGATAAAGTTCCTGCGACTCCACAAAGCCCTTGCGGTGTGTGTCCACCACAATCAGCAGTGTTTTGCGCATCACCAGCATCAGGCATTCCTCCGGAGCGATGAACGCGTCGGCATAGCCTTCCTCGTTTTGCCGCAGCTGTTCGGCAAAACCGGCAGCCAAACAGGTCTTCAAATCGACTACGATACGCGCGTCCCGTCCGCGTGATATGCAGGCTTTGCGCAAAGCGACTGCCGCCCCCAGAGAATCAAGATCTCCGTTGCGGTGCCCCATAATGAGGACATTGTCGCTGCCGTCGATCAGTTCCGCCAATGCCGACGCAATGATGCGGGTCTTGACCTTGGTGCGTTTTTCCACCGCTTTAGACACGCCGCCGTAGAATTCAAACCCGTTGGATGTCTTGACAGCCGCCTGATCGCCGCCGCGCCCGAGCGCCATGTCCAGCGCCTGCCTCGCCATCTCCTCGGCCTGCCCGAATGTCTTGCCGCCGCGCCCCACACCGATGGAAAGGGTCGCAGGCATATGTTCGCCCGCCACGATTTTGCGCACGCCATCCAGAATGTCGAACCGGCTCTCCACGATCTTGCGCAGATGACGCTCTTCAAATATAAACAGGTATTTATCACGGTCTGCATGGCGCAGAAAACCGGTTGTACCGGAAACCCAGCGCACCAGTTCTTTTTCAATCTGGCTGACGATGCTAACCTTTTCCCCTTCGCGCGCATTCTGCATCAGTTCGTCGTAGTTGTCAATCATAATCATAGCAATAACCGGGCGGCTTTCGCGAAATTCATCGGCGATATTTTTCAGCTCGGTATTTTCCACCCAATAGAGTGTGTAAAATCCGCGTTCCATCTGGTTGCCATAGACCGTGAAGCGCCGCCGTTTGGTCACCACATCCACCGCCGTACCTGCTTTGGCAAAAGAGGCCGGGGTTAGGTTTTTCACGATGCTTTTCAGGTCGGCGCCAAACTGGTCGATTCCCCCGAGAACCTGCTTGCGGAACGGCTCGTTATACAGTACGATCTCACCACACTCTCCCACTACTACCAGCGGGAGAGGAAAAAGCTGCATGGCATTGCGGTCACGCGGGTCCATTTCGGCGGCAGTCTTGGCCACCAGCGAACGCATGTCATGCCGCACGCCGCGCAGGCCCAAATAGACCGCCGCAATCACCACCACTGAAGCGCATAACTCGCCCAGTGCCACCTTATAATCCCACCACAGGCTGATCAGCGAGATAGCGGGCGGCACCGTGATGGCCAGAATGATGGCCGGCGTCAGTTGCCAAATGCGTTTTTTCTTTTTCATAACTGTCTTCCCCACCAGACAAAATGCCCGCCCAAACAGGCGGGCAAATCCGTCACACTTCCATGATAACGGGCAGAATCATCGGACTGCGCTTGGTGCGTTCATACAGCAGTTTCGAAAGCGCATCTTTCACGCGGGACTTGATGGTACCCCACTCGGTTACATGCGCGTCGGCGCAGTCCTGCAAAACATTGCGCGCAGTCAGCCGCGTCTGCTCCATCAAGGATTCGGATTCACGCACATAGACAAACCCGCGGGACACGATATCCGGCCCTGACACCAATGATCCGCTTGAACCATCGATTGTAGCGACCACCACGATTAACCCGTCCTGTGCGAGATGTTTGCGGTCCCGCAAGACGATGGAGCCGACATCTCCCACGCCGGTGCCATCTACCAGCACGCGCCCGGCGGGTACAGCTCCCACAAATTTAAAGTTGCCTTTATCGAATTCCATCACCTTGCCGATATCAGAAATGATGATGTTTTTATCCGGGATGCCGATGCTCTGCGCCAGCGCTTTGTTCTTCATTAAATGCTTATATTCGCCGTGTACCGGAATAAAGTACTTCGGCTTGCAAAGCGACATGATGATCTTGAGTTCCTCCTGCCTGGCATGGCCGGAAACGTGCACTTCCTCATAGACCACTTCCGCGCCCAACCGCATCAGTTCATTGACCACGCGACCCACGGTTTTCTCATTGCCGGGGATGGGGTTGGCGGAGATAATAATAAAATCGTCCGGTCCGACAGACACCTTGCGGTGGTCGGAATACGCCATGCGATAAAGGGCCGACATGGGCTCGCCTTGACTGCCGGTGGTCACAAGGACCATCTTTTCTTTTGGGAACCGTTCCATCTCATCGATATCCACGATCAGTCCGTCCGGCACGTTCAGATACCCAAGTTCTGCGGAAATGCCGCAAACATTGACCATGCTGCGCCCTGAAACCGCAACGTGACGCCCATATTTCTGTGCATAGTCCACAATCTGCTGCACGCGGTGGACGTTGGAGGCAAAGGTGGCGATGATCAGCCGCTTTCCCTCCGCCTTGGCAAACAAGGTATCGAACGCCTCGCCAACTTTCCGTTCGCTGAGGGTATAGCCCGTCCGTTCGGCGTTGGTCGAATCCATCAGCAGACCGGTCACGCCTTCCTTACCCAGTTCGCCGAAACGCGCAAGGTCAATCATTTCCCCGTGAATGGGCGTGCAGTCGATCTTGAAATCTCCTGTTTGAATGAACAGGCCCGCCGGGGTGTTGATAGCCAGCGCTACCGAGCCGGCGATGGAATGGTTGACATTGATGAATTCGACCGTCATGCAGCCAAGCTTAACGGTGTCTCCCGGTTTGACAACATGCAGTTTGACTTTGCCGGAAAGCCCGTGTTCCTTGAGTTTGCCCTCCACCAGCGCAAGGGTAAGTTCCGTGCCATAGAGCGGCATGTTGACCTGCTTGAGCACATAAGGCAAGCCGCCTATATGATCCTCATGTCCATGCGTGAGAACCACGCCCCGGATGCGGTCTTTGTTCTTGACCAGCCATGTCACGTCCGGTATGACCAGATCGACGCCGAGCATGTCGCTGTCGGGAAACGCAAGACCGCAGTCGACCACGATAATGTCGTCACCGCATTCGTATGCGGTGATGTTCTTGCCAATTTCGTTGAGCCCGCCCAGCGAAATAATGCGAATCGGCAGCCCCGGTTTAACCGATGGCCTGCGCCCCCTGCCACGATGATAGGGGCGGGGATTTGACCGCTTTGGTGCCGGAGAACCGTTCGCCGCCGGAACGGATGGATTGCCCGGATGTTCCGGAGCTGCCGGCGTTGCCGGATTGTTTGTAGTCACAGACAGTTACCTCCAAAATGGAAAATTTTAATATACATATACACGGTTGTTCTTGACGATCGCCGCGTGTCAAAAGGCAAAACACAGTAGCCGCATGTGTTCCGCAACGTGCGAAATGTGCGGCCAAAACTTTTTTCAGCGTGCCCATATGGTTGCATGGAGAGCCAAAACACAACGCGTTTTGGTCCTCTATACAAC
>NZ_JBDNLG010000117.1:0-7399 GCF_047718355.1 Ethanoligenens sp. | reverse complement strand
CCTGTGCGGATTGCAATATATTTGCCGTCACGTTTCCGGTCGCATAGCCGCCTTTGGGGGTCATGGAGGCGGTATATTGCCCGCTGCCAATCGCAGCGCTGTTTACAGGTATCGTGAGGGCGGTATCCGCCGTGGCAGTGCCGGAGAGTGTGATTAACCCGCTTACCGCCGCCTGCGCGGTGATGCCATTTGCGGACTGAGCGCCGGAGAGCAGCTTGAGCAGGTTTTTAGGTGCTCCAAAGATGATATCGTGCAGCATTAAACCACCGCCCCAGTGCCGTCCACCCAATGGGCGCTGCCATTCCACCAGACCGGCTTCCCAAGATCTGTGTCAAAATACATAATACCCGGTTCCAGCCACGTGTTTCCAGTGGGGACGGGGCGGTTGGCGGTCGGACCATAGGTATAGGCAGGTATTCCCCAAAAAGTACAATCTCGCTGATAGGTTGCGCCAGCATTGCTCACACATACCCAGCCTAGAACACCCCGTGACGCAACATTTTTTGTCAGAAAAACATCGCCCACCTGTGGCTTTTGGGAATAACCCACAGCTTCTCCGTTCATGCCGAGGCGGACGGTATCCACCGAGAGGAAAAGTGCCCGACCATCCCATGCCGGGGAAGTCATCCAATAGTCCAGCTTTGGAGATACAACACCGGTCGCATCGTTCCCGGCTACGTCCACGCCAAGGAATGGCATATTCTCACGCAGACCGAACGACCCGCGGTTGTCGGAAAAAACAAATTGATTTTTCACACTGTAAACAGTAGGCATCCGGGTGAATTTGTCCCCGATAAAGACGTCTTTTAAAGATAGCTTGGTAAACTCGGCATTCAGGTCGTAAAGCGCGCCCGCGTGGATTGCTCCGCTGTACCCGATTCGCCCGCCGATTACGGTGAGAATGGAATAGTTTCCTGGACTGAATACGGCGGCATCGGCGCCGTCATGGCATCCAAACCCCACAGACTTGAGTGTGATACATGCTTCCTGTCCGGTTTTCACCGTGCAGGTTGCATTTGGAGAGCTTTCGTTCCCCAACCCATTGACCGACCAGGAACCGTAGGCAAAATAATAGATGACCCCGGTGCAGGAATCGGCGGCAAGCGCCGAGGCGGTAGAATAGTCGCCGCGCAGTTCGTAGGCATAGACACTCGAACCCACCACAAACGCTTTGTCGATGTGGTTAGAGGTACCGCTGCGGAGCATGGAAAAGCCTTTGACGCTGGCCCACATGGTGATGTTTTTAAAGTTGGACTGCCAGATGTTGCCGGCAAACTGAACGCCAGTCTGCGCCCGTACTGTGATGCTGTCAAAAAGCAAGTCGGCCCCTTCGCCGGGCATATAGATGCCGTAGGCGCATAGATCGGTGTCGGAAAGTTTTCCGTCCAGATACATATTGGAAAGCTCGACCCGGTAGGTGTCCTGTGAAAGATCTTTGGACGCATTGACGCAGATCAGGATTGCATCGATGCCGTCGCACGCGGTGCCGTCTCCGGTCGGGTTATGCGTGGTCTTTCGGATAACGGCGGTGTTTACCGCGTCGCCGATCAGGCGAGTAGCAAGGCTGTCGTAGGTTACTCCGCCCCAAATGTAAAGCGGGCGGGAAATGCAGTAGGTTCCGCCCGGCAGATAGATAGACCTGCCGCCGCAGCCGTAAGCATAGGCAATGGCGAGCTGAATGGCATCCGTATCATCCGAGGAACCGTCGCCTTTGGCACCGAATTCCCGAACAGATAAAGGTGCGTTGTCTCCATGTGCACAGTGGTCGATGTAATTGGTGTTTCGCGAGCCAAGCCCTTTGAAAAAGTCGGTCTTCGCCATATCACCACCGCTTACTGCGGGAGAGGATGCATATGGAAGGTCGTTCCAGCGCGTCGCGCCGTCACCCAATTTAAATTTTAGCGTGTTGCTTTCAAATCCCAGCACGCCCTGTGGTAAAATCGGGTTGTTGGACGCCCAGTTTTGCGGCAAATCATAGCGCTGCTGGAATTCGTACAATGTGTCTTCAGACATTAGATTGTGGCCCCCCTAAAAAAGTCCTGCTTACTTGGCCGGAGGTCCCTGCGGCTAAGGCAAAGCGGTCCGCGTCGTCAGAGTCTCCGGCATTTAAAATCAAAATGGCTGCCGTATCAAATAACACACCGTGGTCGATATGGGGCTCCAATGAAAGCGTATCAGCCTGCACGGTGTACCAATGCGGATCGGGCATGGTGAGTTGGCAAGAAGACAGCAACGGTGCGTCATCATTCCACGCGAAACCGGTCACTTCTGCGTATCCGATCAGTCGGCCGAAATCTGTGTCAATCACCATGGGTTTGACACTATTCCCGGAGGCCATGCGGTTCAATACGGAAAGTTTTACAAGATCATATCCGCCCGCCACAATACGCAGCACCAGTTTTCGTTCATTTACTTTTGAACGGCCGAACACCTGCCCGTCGCCGAAGATATTGTTGGTTGTGAGGGATTTGTCCGCGTCGAAAACGCCTTGCAGATCGCTTGAAAAGAAACCGTCGTTAAGCGGTATATTGTTATAACTGACCGGCGTGACCATGTGAATCTCCTTTCAATGTTTTGAGTGTAAAACTATCAAAATATGGTTTGTGTGCTTGGGAATCTTTTGCACAGAATCGGTAGGGTACTTCTTAGATATCCGCAAGGAACTGGAGCTGCTGCAAGGCCTGTTTTTCCCCGTTTGCCTGTGCCAGCGAAATAGGGCCGTTAATGTTAATGACAGGGGCTTTTGTGTGATTGGTAGTGGTGGACGTAGAACGCATTCCGCCGAGAGCCGCCGCGTCTGTCCGGATAGAGATGTTGCCCAGTGCGCCCATGTTTAATGGGGCAATGCCTGTCTGAAACGCGGTGGCCATGCTTTGTGTCATATCGTTGACGGCGGCAAGTACAGTTCCACGATTTTCTGAGATGTCGTCCGCCATGCCGGCCACCATGTCTTTGGGCCATGTATGGAAGCCGACCAGTGGGCCGGTGTCAGGTTCGCTGAAATGAAGAAAACTGCGGATATCCTGTGCAATGCCGTTGACTGCGTCGCCCACGGCGCCGGCGGCGCTTTGGATACCGTTCGCAAGTGCATAGGCGATATCACTACCCCATGATGCCGCTTCCTGTGGCAGGGATTGGATAAATGCGATGCCGGAATCAAATGTGCTGCGGATTCGGTCGCCTACACCATCAAATGCACCCGCAACAGCGTTGCTTACGCCGCTGAACCATCCGCCTGCATTTCTCCATGTGTTTTGAATCCCAGACCATGCTTGGGAGAACACACTGCTCCAAAAAGCGGGCGCGTTGTCAAATGCGCCGCGCATCCCATCCCAAACACCACTGAACCAACTGCCGGAATCACTCCATGCATTCTGTACACCGGCGCGCGCCTGTGAAAACACACCGCCCCAAAAAGCGGGCGCGCTGTCGAATGCGCCGCGCATCCCACTCCAAACGCCATTGAACCAACTGCCGGCATTATTCCATGCATTCTGCACCCCGTCCCAGGCTTGTCCCAGAGCGGATACAATGGTTTTTCCGGCGGTCTGTGCGCCGCTCATCACACTGGACAATCCGTTTTGGATGGACGTAAACAATCCGGTACTGAATGAACTGGAAAAGATGGTTGAAAAGATTGTATGTAAGGTGGTCCCGATGGTGTCGCCGACATTGGTTAGCTGCGTGCCCAAGTTGCTTGTGTCTAAGTGAATGCCAAAGGAAATAGCGCCGATATTTTCTGCCATGGTGCTTCCTCCGTTCTGTTTTCAGGAATCAATCGTTTCAGCTTGTCCGCCGAAAAAAGACTGGAAAACGTGTTCCACCGCCGCTGTAAGGTCGCTTGCAGCAGCGGACTGTTCCGCCAACCAAATCTGCCAATCCACCCGTGCCTGTTGTGCCGCTGTGTTCAACTGCTCTGCCTCTTTTTCAGTTGTCTGCCGGATGGTGATCATCTGTGGAAGAGGCGTATCGCAGGGAAGACCCGCAAGCAATGCGGTGAATTCCGGCCACGGAATGTGCGTAGCGGGCGAGCGGATGCGTAATCCATAGGCTGAAGCGAACGATGTGACAATGAGAGGATAGTCACGTTCAAAATCAAACCCGTTTTTTCGCGCTGCTTGTACGGCGAAATTGCGCATCTTTCTGTGATTTTTCGCCAGCCTCACGCAATTGTTCCACCGTCTTTCCGGTCATAGCCGCCAGAATGCCAAATTGGAGTAAGTTCCAGAAAGCAAAGGGCATATCGTGTGCCAGAATTTCGTCTGCCGCTTGTTTGCCGCCTGCTAAATTATCCGTGAGCAATTCCCGCATGATGGCACCGCTATCCTCGTCAGAACGAGGAGCGGCAAATTTCCGCTGAGCGGCCAATACTTTTTTGTAATCGTTATCGACTTCATACGCGTTGCCAAAGATTTTGATGGTCGGTTTTTGTGTATCAAAATAAGCATCCATATCCACGTTCATGGTGTATCTCCTTTGTGTATTGGGTTTTCATATCAACTGGCGGCGGTCCAGGTTGGTTCACCATCCATGACAGCGTCCCATTCCAGGGAGGAGAGATCGGTTGCTGCGCCGCCGAACGGTGTGGAGAGGTCGATCACCACATTTCCGTTCAGTTTTGACCCACTTGGAAAATCAATTTCATATGGGATGGTGCAGGCGCTGCCTATGGCCATTAACATGCCTGCAATTAAGTCATTGCCCGGGTCGCCTTCGTTGCGCTGCCCTTTGTGGGCGATTGTCAATCCTTTGCCCGTCATCAAGGCCCGCTGCCAGCCATGTTGGTCAAGGGGGTTCCAGGTTTTGACCTGTCCTTTTAACTTGGGTTCAATGCTGGTGACGTCTTTTACAACCAACGAGGCGGAGGTGTCTCCCGCCTTGCCGATTTTAAAAGTCAAACCGTGCGTAGGATATACTGCCATTTTATTTCCTGCCTTTCTTGTGTACGGGTATCCGGGTTCGGAAAGTCATTTATTTTCCGGTGGTTTCGTAAATAATGTTGACGCGTACAATCATCTCACAAATGTTGTCTTCGTCCCGTCCAATCCCGGCTGGCGCGGCGTCCTGCAAGGCAAATTGCCGGACAGCGTGGCCACCGATGCATTCGGACAGGTTGCCGCGCATCAAATCATATAAGCTGTTGGCTGTGGTTTCACAGGCGCCTGCGGCCTCCCCCCAGTGAATGAGAAAATCAACAGGCAGCATGTCGAACGATGTACAGTCTACACCGCCCACTGCAAGTGCCGATACACCGCGCTGTTTGCGATAAACGCCGATGCAAAACGGATCGCGTTTGGGAATGAGCTGGTTGTAGACCCCGACCCCGGGGTACTTGGTTTTGAGCCATCCAATGACGTCTGAAATACACATCATAACAATATCTCCTTTGCATGTTGTTTGAGCAATGCGGTAAACAAAGACGTTGGTTCGGTTCGATGGCTGCCGCTAATCCACGGCTCCCACCATTCACCCCGTGCGTTCGTGTTTTTATCCTGCCGAAAATGGAAGTCCGGGTGAAAGTAAAGCCGGGCGGCCTGCGGCGCGTCGGTCACAATGGCGACGATGCCCTGTGACGCACCGGTGCTGTCCACATATGTCTGTATATTCTGCAGCCGGCCGGTGTCCATCGGTATAACAGCGTCGCTCCGCTCCCGTGCAAGGATGCTTTCTGCCGTTTGGATCAGGGCAGCCGCCATGGCGGATTGCAACAGTTCCAGTCCTTCTGCGTTGAGTGTAATCAGCGGATTTTCCATTTCGTTTGCCTCCTTGTAATCAGGATAGGTGCAAAACGGTGTGATGAACGGTTCCATCCGGGTTTCGAGGGCGATCTGCGCCTGCGATTTGCCATGTACGCCCGCCGATGTCCACGCTGCCAGTCAAAATGGGAAGGGTGGGAGCAATATCCGCGCCAATGGTCAAGGTGGCTGAGAGTCGGATGAGCGTGCCATTACTTTGTCGGATGGTTTTTGATTTTTCGGAGAAATTGCATTTGCCGGTATAGGTGGCAATTTCGTTGGGTACACCGTCTTCAGACAGCCCGTCTGTTAGATGAACCACTGTCGGGGTCGTGTCCCAAATGCGTGCGATGTAGGGTACCCGCATGGTCAGACCCCCCGAAAAAGCAACATGGTCGGCGTCAGATATTCCCGCGCACGCGGCGCTAACAGCAAATCAGCAGCTCCGCTCAATCGCACAGTTACATCCCCGATGGTGTATCCGTTTACGCTTCCCAGATCGGATAGACCGCCGGTCGTTTGCAGATGGTCTGCCTGTGCGCACACGGCCATTTGCACCTGTTTCTGGCAGAATGGCGTCAGAGCGTTGAAGCCTCCCAGTGCGCCGATGCGGCCGTAAACCGCGTTGTCGATGTCGTCGGATGCCTGTGCCAGCAAGGTGTCAAGCGCCGTGTCTGCGGGTATTGTTCCGCCGTATGTACCGGTATAAAAAGCCGCGTCTGCATATGCCATCGGTTTTTCCCCCCTTGATGCGAATGTGGTCGTGCATCTGCTTATTGTCCGAATTCGGCCGTGTCAACATCCACATATACGCTGTCGATAACGTTGCTTTTTCCGTTGGGGAAAACGAATACATCCGAGAGCTGACGGTTTTGGTAGAGGTATCCATCACCCTCAGTGTGCGTGCCAGGTGCAAAAAAGTAGATGCTGGAGATTTTAGGCACACAGTAGGTGGTCAGCTGGGAAGCAATCAGCACATTGATCTTGTGTGAGCCTACCACGCTGGATGTGTGAGAAACCGGCGCGAATCCGGATGTAAAGTTAAAATTGTCATAAAAACGTTCGTCGTCGATCACCTCGATAACCGGCACACCGTCGATATTGGTCACACGGGTTTCCAGACCGATGCCGTCGTTGGTGAGAGCGGTCATATTGATCTGCCGGGTAAAGAGGGGAGACTGTTCCAGCGAACTCATCACGGCGCTGGTCACATACATGATGAGTGCCCCCTGTGCCCGATAGCGGCGCAGCTTGCCGGCAGACAGGAACTCTTTGAGCGTTTCAAACACATTTGCGGGCAGATACGCGTTGTCGGATGCGGCAGTACTGGAGTGGTAGCCAGCCTGCGCTTGTGCAATCTTTGCCACCTTTGAAAAGAAATAAGCACACATTTCGGGTACTGCCTGTGTTTTTTGGAACACATCGGAAATGTTGCGGATGGACGCGACTTGGTTGGTCTCGTCCACATCCGCTTTGTCCACTAGGAACTGGATGTCACGGTCAAACCCTACGGTATAAGTGTTGTCGGCTTGTGTGAACGTGCCAGTGTTCCAGCCGCCGCTGCGAGAGTGGTTTCCAAAACCGCTGGTGCTCATCTGTGTGAAGTGGAAGATGCGGGCGGAAAGCCAGCGGACATTTGCAGTGATGAACGGGGAGCAGAGTGC
>NZ_JBDNLG010000116.1:0-7457 GCF_047718355.1 Ethanoligenens sp. | reverse complement strand
AAATACTACCGTTCCACTCCTGCCAACGCACGGACAGGCTCCCCAACTTCCTCGTCTGGTTCCGCATCAACGATTTCGTTTTCGTGCTTATCCATGTTGAGCAGTACGTTAAGCTCCGCCAGCCGCGCGGATTTTTTGGCAAGCATTTCCTCCTTTTCAAAGGGCACATCAATCTCCGACTTGGCCTGTTCCATCTGGTTCATGGTTTCCGCAAGTTTTCCTTTGTTGTATTCCAGTTCCTTCGGCATGGCCTCCAGCGCATTGTTGAGCCGGACAATGTTGCCGTGAACATCGATGTCGAGCCTAACCTTGTTGCTGAGCGCGCCGCACAGGGTAATTTCGTACTGCTTTTCATAAGTGTCAAATGAGAGCAGCATAGTAAACCCCATATAGCTGCCAAACTCCTGAGGCTCGGGTTTGATCATGGCTTTGCAGGCTTCCAGAATTGCGCTTCCGGCCTTGGCCTTGTCGGCGTAAGTCAAACCCTGAATGGTCATGCCGGGGAACGGGGCATCGTCACCTTCTTTTTTCGGCGGCTTGTGCGCTTGCCACGTCGCAATATCCTTCTCGTAAGCCGCGATGCGCCCTTGAAAGTATGATATATCCGCCGGGTAGGTTTTGAACACTCGGTCTTCCAGCGCATACTTCTGACTCAGATGGTTGGCCTTGAGTAGTTTTAAGCGTGAAACCTGAATGTCGAGGTCCATCTTTTCCTTTATATACGGGTTTCCGGTCGCGAGTGCTTTGACTTCGGCATAGGAAAGTGCGGTCTCATCAATGTCCTAGGCGCTCCGTGCCGGCGATTTCGAGGTCATGATCTGGCTGATGAATTTTTGCTTGTTCTCCAATATCTGATATAGATAGGCATCGAAGGTGTTCTCTGTGACATAGGAATAAATTTCAACCTCCGGGTTTTCATTGCCTTGCCGTATAATGCGACCTTCGCGCTGCTGTAAATCGCCCGGCCGCCACGGGCAATCACAATGATGAAGTGCAATGAGCTTTTGCTATATACGATAGGTAACGCTCTGGATTTTATCCCTCGGCGCTTTCCCCCGCACCGCACCGGACATGAGATTTTCACCTCATCCGGCGTTCCATCGGTCAATAACTTCTTCTTACAAATACAACCTTACACACTCCGAAGAATGATTCGCTTAGCTCCCGATCGGTGCCAGACCTGCTGTCTCGCGCAACTTATCCAGTTTCATTAACATGGTTTTATTCAGGTGTAACTGGTTCATGAGTTGAATGACCGTATCTCTTTTCACCGCGTGTATAAGACGATGCGCGAGTTTGTGAACAATGATCAGATTTTGGTATCTATCCGTGCCACCCTTGTTCAATGGGAGCTTGTGATGGCAATGGATTTCACCAAATTCCAATTCTTTTTCTGTGACCGCACATTTTCCCTGCTGCGCTGAATAAAGAGAAATCCGGTTGTCCATGTATTCAATGCTTCTGCTTATTTCTTGGGAACACATCAGCCTGTGTAGAATAGACATGTTGATTTCAAGGGATTTGTGAATCTCCATCGGTGTAGCGTACTATGAACATTTCTTTTAGTTTGGTTTTTTTCAAGGGTCTGAATTTTTTGCTCCTGTCAACGCTTCCGTTTTGATGTATTTTCCCACTGTATTCTCGTTTGGATGGCATGTTTTCCACATTGGCTCGCTATCCACCAATCAAGTTCATTCAAGACAATATTGGCAAGCAGGGGGGAAAGAATGCCACCTTGCGGCGTATCCTTTTTGGGGATCTCAACATGTCCGTCTGGCATGGAGACAGGGGCCTTTAGCATTTCAGAAATGATACATAGCAGTTTTTTGTCCCGGATACCCATTTCCCACATTTGTTGCCTTAGTTTGCAATGGTCTACATTATCAAAAAATCCTTTGATATCTGCATCCACTACAAAATAGAGCTTTTGCATATTGACCAGTTGTGCGCATTGCGCTATGGCCTATTCTGCCGACCGGTTTGGTCGGAAACCGTTACTGTGAGAATGGAATTTTGCCTCACAGATCGGTTCTAATATTTGCAGGATACACTGTTGAACAATTCTGTCCAACAGGCAAGGGATTCCGAGGGGCCGCATTTTGTCGTTGGGTTTTGGAATTTCTTTACGTCGTACCGGCTTGGGCTTATACCATGCTAATTTGCCTTGAATTTTACGAACCAACTTATTTTCCGTCCATCTTTCGATGTCCTTGATGGTCAATCCGTCTGTTCCGGGAGTGACACTTCCACCGTTTCGCTTCATATTACGATAAGCCAGCTTAATATTTTCGGGCGAAGCGATCAATTTTATCAGATCGGTGAATATTTTACTTTCCTGACTTTGCTGATACAGCTTGTCCATCGTCGCGGTCATATCATAGTATTCCGCATGTCGCAATTTGTTGTGCTTTGGTGGTTTCTTCGAAGTCAACACAGGCATCGCCCCCTTTCGGGTTTGATTTTCTTGGTCGTACTCGAAGCTGCGTTTGGTTGTTTTGTAGATTTTATTATCGACTGACTTGTGGCTATTCCTCCACGGCTTATTATCACCGCTTCACAGGTACTGCCACTACTTTCCCCACAGATAAAGCGGCTTATATGTTTCGTCCGCACCGCCCGAATGAGGGCGTCCCATAGTTCTCTCTACGTTCCGATAATCCTATCTTTACATACGGTTTTAGATACCTGCTATGAGCCTGTCAGCTTGGAAGCGCCTGTAACGCTACAGGGTATTTCATAACGTTCATTTTTACTTTACCCCACTGACCTCCCGAACGGGAGATGCACCTTTTGATGCATTAACTATGTAGACCTGTACATTCGCAGGTTCGTCAGATATTTCTATCATTCTCACCATGACCGCTTTATAGACCCCCGGCGTGTGGGCTACGTCCCTTTTAGAACTTTCGGGCGGGCATGATATTTCTTCCGCCTTCGGTAGCTATCCGCCGTCTTCTCCGAGCTGCAGGCCCGCAACTTTCGTTGACATCGCCTGTCGGAATATTAGGGAGGTATTTCAGGACGTTACTCCTTCATTCCACCTATCGGATTACCAGTTGTGACAGCCGCATTTTACGCGGCTGCCCTCAGCTTTTGTCACGATAACGACAGTGCCGTCCCGTGTTTTGTGGCTGAAACGTATCGCTCACGGACGTTTGTCCCTGCGCCCATTTTGGAGGTAGAGCCGAGCAAAACGCGCACCTGTCCCTTGCGGACTTTTGCGAACAGTTCCTTTTTCTGAATTTCCGTGTTGGCGGAGCGGATATACACAATTTCCTCAGTGGGGATGCCTTTGTGATGAGTTTGTCACGGATATCGTCGTAGACATTGAACTTGCCGTCGCCGTGAGGAGTGGAAAGGTCGCAGAAAATCATCTACGCGGACCGCTGTTCTCTCGTATGTTCCCATATTTCATAGACATTGGCGGCACATGCAGCAGTTTTGCCGGTTTCGCTGTCGGACAGCATGTCATTCAGCAGCCTTTGATCGAGTGCGAGCTTCCGCCCGTCGCTGGTGATCCGCAGCATGTTGTCAATATGGGGATCGACAATCCCGCTGTGCACTTCGTCGGCACGCTTCGCCAGCGCCTGCACCATATCCGCCTGCTGGGTGCTCACCTCGGTGGTGACGTTGATATATTCCGCTTTTGGTACCGGCAAATGGAGCATTTCGGCGGTTTGGATATCCGCCGCTTCCTTCCACATGGACATGAGTTCGGGCAGATTGTGAAATTTCGCAAACCGTGTCCGCATACGGAAGCCCGTTCCCTCTGGTTTCGGTTCTTTAAGAGATTTTTAAAGGCACCGTGTGCCGCAGCAGGCATGACAAGAGATCACAACACAGAAAAGATCACCTGATTTAAAAATCAGGTGATCTTTTCTGTGTGCCAATTATTTTCCGCTTTTAAGCGCAAGGTATGATTATAAATTTGCAAACGCTCTAAGATGGTTTGTAATGTTACAAAACAGCATATAATGTGTAAATTGTTATTGCGAAATGTTACGAAATTATACTATCCAATTGAAAAAGCAAATACATTATGGTATTATTTATATGTGTTAGGCATGATTCCCACATTTTCAGCAATTTGGGATAACTAAATGAAAAGTTGAAAAATCGACTATCAAATAAGATGATGCTTGTTTGCCGAAATAGACGTAAAAAAAGTGACGCTCATAAGCTCTCTATATCAATTTCAGTAATTCCGCTAATTCTACTGATTGTATGGATTCCTTCTTCAGCAGAAACACCCGTCAGCACACCTTCAACCATTTATGATTCTGTAGTGAGGGTAACAGCCCCTAATGAGTTGGGAGTAATTGCTGAAATGCTTGGAGCGAATCTTGTTTCCTCCTCCGTTGCCCTGTTATAACCAATTGGCAATAATGGTATAGAAGTAGAATATCACGATAACAGTTCTAATTCCGACCCTAATAGTGGCTATGATCGTGTGGGTGCTACACAATACGCTGATAAATACGGTGTCAACGCTAATCCGAATTATTTGATCCCATCGGACGGAGATGATTGTACTAATTTTGTATCACAATGTATTTATGAGGGAGGCGGACTGCCATCTGTTAATGACGGTAATCGAAAAGATAATGTCAGTTGGTATTACTCTACAATTTTGGGGCTTGGTTATTATGCCTCTTACACGTGGGGCGGGGCTACTAATTTTCAATGGCATTGGGGGACGGATATTCATGGTAACGGTGAGCAAGATGCATATGAAAGCATAGAGGTTTTTTCTTGCGAAGATGCGCTAGAGAATTGGAATTATCTGTATTCAAATTTATATGACGGTGATGTTGTGCAACTTATTGATCCCCAAAAGGGAACCGCATATCATTCTACAATTGTTGATAATCAAAGTGACTGGAATAGCATATATCAAGTGTCTGACATTGATATTGCAGAGCATACACCAAAAAACGTAATTCAAAAATCATTGTATGATATTTTGATAGACAAGGTCAATAATAATGCAGATGATGAATTGATTATTGAAAGAATATCTGAAGAGACTTAACAGAGGATTAAAATGAAGAAAAAATTATTTATTACCATTGTTGCAATAGTAATAGTCGGGATCAGTACATCAGTGATGGCTATTACAGCAAACGACTCCCAAATACAGCAACAAAAAAGCAATCAATACTTGCAAGAATTCGATAACTTTCAATTGAAAACAAATTTTACAAGTCGGGACGAAGTTGTTGTGGAGCTTAAACGACTTGGCAGTGCTTATAAAAATGCAGTCGCAGCGCATTCAAATGATGAAACCGGAAAGAAAATAATAGAGAAATACCAAACAATGACCAATCAATTGAAAGCAGAACTTGCGAAGTTTCCTCCACAATCGTTGACTTTAGAAGAGCAGATGAACGCTCAAATATCATCTTGGAAAGATGAAGTGGCTTACAACAATGCGAGTGAATACCCTGCTGACCATGCGAACGCAGAATATGCATTGAATGAGGCACAAGGAATTTATAATCAGTATAAGCAAGGAAAAATATCGGCACAGGTAGCATGGGATAGGATGAGTAAAGTAAAAGTCACGGACAGGCAAAATGGCATTAGCAATTGAAAGATAATCTAGAGGGGTTTCCAAAGGGGGTACCCCTTTGGCACACGAACTTTGCTTGCAAAGTGTAGTGTGTTTACACCCTCACGCCGCCGCAATCCCGCTTCCGTATTCCGCCGCAGGGCTGGGGGTGATGTAGCCCAGTGGAAGCTTGATACTTTGGCGGTGCGAAGTTGCGGATTGATTTGTTTTTTACCTTTGACACAGTACGGAGCAGCAATTCCAAGCCTTTGGCTGACAGGAAATGCGGTTGCGACGGAATTATAATGCAATCTGCTGCCGTAAGCGAGTTGATCGTCATAATGCCAAGTGAGGGCATACAGTCAATCAGAACATAGTCGTACTTATGCTTTACGCCGTCAAAATAGGTTTTCAGAACGCTTTCCCGGCTCATTGTGTTGATAAGCCGGACATCCATGCCCGATAGATCAATATTCGAAGGCATGTGGTCAACGCCCTCACCATGCTGCAAAATTCCGTACCCGATCGGCATGGGCTTTTCATCGATAATGTTCTCCATGACATTTGCGATAGAAATGGGAAGCTCGTCGGGATTCTTGAAACCAAGGCTGAGCGTTAAGCTACCCTGCGCGTCCGCGTCTAAGAGAAGAACTCTTTTACCTTGCCGGACAAGCCCGATGCCAAGATTGACTGCCGTTGTCGTTTTTCCTACGCCACCCTTCTGATTGCATAAGGCTATTACATGACCATTGGATAGATGATTGTGTAGTTCCTCCATTTGTGTTTCCTCCCTCATATTTTTAAAGCCTTTCCTTCCATTTAGAAAGAAACGGCTATGTACTCCGGGCAAATAAAAAAGCCACTTATCCTTTTTTACGGGATGAACGGCTTCGGCTTGATATCGAAATGAATTCTACTTATATTGGCTCATTTTAGCTTTGCAATCATATTATCTAGGTATTTAAGCAATTCGGCAATATTCTGCCGATATAATGGCATTACATAGTGTTGGTCAGTGAATGCATCATCCAGTACAGGATACAGCAAAAATTCTGCAACTATGTCTTCGATTTCATATCCGCCCTTGATATATTCGTACTTACCATCGTTTCTAATATCATGTCTGGGCTTTAGTAACACTTGAATATCGGGCTCTATAAACTCCAAATGTTCTATTTCATTGAGGTTATCGTTTATAAGGTCAGTAAGTTTATCCCTCAATTCTATCAATTCTGAAAACTCCAGGAATTCAGAACTTGTACGATAATTTAAGCACCAGTTTGATACATAGATAGCGGCATTCGTCCAGAAATATCCTCCATCATTATATCCCTTTTCTGTTATACAGAAGCGGAATATGGTACCATTCGATTCAAGCTTGCATTCAGCGTCCATACTCAACCTCCAGACTAATAGGCTAATTATAAATCAGGTTTTCAGCGATTATTTCAGAATTTATATTAATAGCATACACCAAAACATGGAATTGCTCAACAGCAGGCTATAAATGCATCCAAATAAAACTCATATGTAGAATTCTCTCATATCACTATCGCTGCCTGACCGAAGTAATTGTCCTTAAGTGTTTGTTTTCTTATATAATATGTACTCGAAAGTGTGGCGAGCCCCTCTTTGAGGATTACCGGCAGGCGATCAGGCTCGATATCGCGAAATTCGGCCAATTTGCTCAGTGAACACTCGATATTTCCTTCTTGGTTCGCCTCCACCACTTGAATCCTCGACCATTTCCAATGGTTGGGAAATAATATTGGGGCTGTGTACTCCCGTTTAGGGAATGTACAGCCCCTTATTTTCGCCTAACAGGCAAGACAAAACCCTTATAGGACACAGAAAAAACCTCTATATGGGATGAAGAGTAAAAGCAGTCTAATGACATTCGACAGAT
>NZ_JBDNLG010000115.1:0-7513 GCF_047718355.1 Ethanoligenens sp. | reverse complement strand
CCTTTAAGATGAAAGCAAAATATAAATAGAATTGATATATAAAAAGGCCACCACATTTCTGTGATGGCCTTGAAAATACCTGGTTTTTGATAATTCCAAATAGATTTTGAATCAGCGCATGATCACCAAACCCGTAAAACTCTGTCGGTCATAGGTGCAAGCTCCAATGTATTTTCTTTTGAAATATCCGCCGACTCCATGTACTTGCAATTATCCTTTATTTGTTTGGCGTCTGAAAATTTTCCAGCGCTTCCTGTGAATAGCCATGAGCATGGCTGCCGAGCTGCCGCCCAACAATGTCAAAGGCATAAATGGCCAGTTGTCCGAGCCGGTTTTCGGATTCGGAACAGGCGGTGAAGAAGCGCCAAGCTGGGCGATGGCGTAAAAGCTGAAATGTGTTGTATCGAAAATCAGATAACCGTCCTCCTGTGTCGCACCCATGTCCACCAGCTTGTTGCTCTCTGAATCATACCAATAGACATGCAGATTGCCGCTCATACCGGAGGGGATTTTGACTTTCACCTTGATCTTTCCGACGAAATTCTCAATAGGGTTACCATTCTGGTCAAGCAGTTTGAGATCGTACAGCACAAGATTTTTCAGATTGCCGAGAGAAGTGTCACCGCTGACGAGCTTGAAAACGGCGGTATATTCTGTGTTTCCCGTATCCGATTGGGAACTGCCGAGAGAAACGGAGGTCACGCCGGATGGCAGTGTCACACCGGTAAGGTCGAACGAAATATCGCCGGAGCTTCCGGTGAGATTCGGACTGACCGCGACCTGTACCTTGCCTGTGCAGGGCAAATAATCATCCGTGTCTTTGGGCGTGAAGGTCACTTCATATTCGCCCGACGAGGCGATGACTGTATCGGGATTACTCCATTCAAAGCTGCCGTCCACACTGCCCTTGCCGCCCGTGAGCGTGCTGGAGGAAAGCTTTCCGACTACCGTGATATTCCCGGCTGCCGGGAGTGCCGTAATCCTTGCTGCCGCTTTGCCGACCGTGATTGTCATTGTAGCCGCAACCGCGTTATAGTTGCCGTCTGCCGCTTTGTTCGCAGTGATGGTAACGCTCCCGGCCTTCTGTATATGCACCTTGCCGGTGTCGGCCTCCACGGTGGCAATATCGGCGTCACTGGAAGCGTAAGTGATCGCGCCGGAACCCTGACCGCCGGAAGCGGTCACGGCAAAATCCGCGTCGCCATATATTTTACTGATGCCGGAGGACGGGAAACCGAACCCGGTCTGGTTTTGTTTGCTCACGCTGTAGCCACCGAGCGTCGCGGCAGCGGAGCAGACATAGTTTTCACCTGAGGAAGCCGGAATGTATTCCGCCGTGAGGCTGTGGCTGCCGTCCGATACGTTGCTCCATACCGTCTGCGCCGAATAACCTCCGTTACCGCCGGTGACCGGCACATTCTGCGCAATCACGGTGCTGCCGTCCCGGAACGTAACGGTGCCCTGCGGAAGATCGACCGCACCGGACACGGAAGCGGTAAGCGTCACATTGGACCCGGCGTTCGCCGTATCATGGGGACTAGCGGTCAGTGTGAGCACGATGGCTTTTTGACCGATTGTGAACGTCTTCTGAACTTCACCTGCATAGCCGCCAATGCCCGTCACCTTCGCGGTCGCGGTTCCCGCCGCCGTGTTGCCGGAATAAGATACGCTATAATCCGTGCCCTCTGTAAGCGTCGCCGCTCCGTCCGTGACGGTTATACCCGGCTTGATGGCGCTGCCGGTGTAGGTCTGCGCGGCAATGTCCGTGACCATGGCATCCGTCAGGTTTTTTTGCACGGTGGTGAAGAAGCTGACATGGGGCTCCACCATGTTTCCCGCCGTGTCCATAAATTCATAGATGGTGACGGGGTACTCGGTGTTATAGGAAAGCCCGGGAAGCGCATAGGTCACGGTTTTGTGCGCCGCATCCCATGAGGGATTCATCAGCAACGCGTTATCCAGCATTACGGTGCCCGTCGACGCGGCATCCATCGCCTTGCTGAAGGTGACGGACAGAGAAGCCGTGCCGACCGATACACCCGTTCCGCTTGGTGTGACCGCCGTAACCGTGGGCGCTATGGTATCCACCAGAACGTTGGAGGTGGGCGCGGTGTTATGGCATACAAGCTGGGCGTTGGCGCCCTGCGCGCTTTGAATCGTCCCGCCGTTCAGCATGATTGTGTTTCCGAGCGCGACACCATCCGTATCGCTGTCGCCTGGGGCAACCGTGTAGCGAAACGTCAGGGCGGAAGTGCCGCTACCGGACAGATAACCGGCTTTTACGGTTGAGCTGCCCACTGTCAGCGGCAGATACGGCGTACCGCTCGCCGAATTCACAGTCACGGCCCCGTCAAAATTCACGACAAAATCCAGATTCTTGCCCGCCCCGTAAACTCCGCTTGCCGGGGTGGAAACAGAGGTGATCTCGGGCAGTCCGTACAATGTGCCGGACGCATTCGCCGCGACGGAGCCGGAATAGCTGTGTGCCAACGTGGTGGCCGAAGTGACCGTCGCGTTGGACGGCAGCCAAAGATAAATCTTTCCGTTCGCGTCGGTGTACATATCACTCATGCCGTAGGGAAAGCTTGCTCCTGTGGTGAGGGCGGTAACTGCCGTTGCCGAACTCACGCCGCTTAGCGTAACAGTGGTCAGATTCGCCGGCATAGTCTTGCGGCTATCACAATAAACAGTCGGCCCCATGCCGCCGTTTCCAACAGAGACCGACCCACCGGTGATGGTGCAGGAGCCGCCTGCGCCGACGTTACCGCCATAAATATATCCCCCACCGCCGATGGCGTTGCCTGCCTCACCGTTCAAAGCGGCTCCGGCCGCCGCCGTCACCGTGCCGCCATTGATGGTCACCGTGCCGCCGGAGCCACCGGGGCCGTTATAACCCACCCCGCCGCCGATGCCAGCGGCGTCGATGCCGCCCTGAGCCGTGACTGTGCCGCCGGTGATGGTCACATTGCCGAGGCCGACGCCTAAGCAGCCTCCAATACCCGCGCCCATGTCATTTCCGGTGGCCGTGAGCGTGCCGGTGCCGTCTGCTGTGCCGTCCTTGATGGTCAGCGTCGAGCCGTCCGGGCAGTTCAGTCCGGCATAAACTACACCGCTTGCGAGGGTGTTGGTGCCGACCAGCGTCAAGGTGACGGTTGCGCCAGCTATATCGCAGGGACAGCCTCCTGTCTCGGATAAGCGGATACTCACATTATAGAGTGTGATGTCAGCCGTGACGTTGCTGCACACCTTGACGGTATTGCTTGTTGTTGTGCCGGTGATCTCGATCTGCTGTGTGGCCGGGATGATGACGTTCTGCGATGCCCCGTAGGTCACATTCAGATTTCCGCCATCCGCGTTGTTGATAATGATATTACCCTCCGACACGTCGAAGGTATAGTGGGCCGGATCGCTTACCGCCAGCGCCGTCGCGGGCAGCATAGCAAAGGCCACCGCCGCGCACAGCAGCAGACTTACATATTTTTTAAACAACTTCATTTCTTCTGTCCTCCTTCTTTTGATGTAGCCTTTCCATGAATATTACCACGCCGATGGACACATGACCCGTGTCCGTTCCAATCGGGAAAAGGAGCGCGCGTTGATACTGAGAGGAAGAGCTCCTCCTGCCTGCCTTTTCGCTGACGAAAATATCCAGCGGGTCGGATAGTCTTGCCAGAAAAGTTTCCTTCTCCTGAAACACCTGTTCCACGGCGTCCAGAAGCGGGAGGTTGTCATCCGTAATGCGGCCCAGAATGTTGTGGCTACCGGAAATCAGGTCGGCGGCATAGACCCCTGTTTCCTGCGAAAAAGCATGATTCACATAGGTCAAAGTCCCGTCCTGCCGATAGGCCGCCGTGGGATATGGAAAATCATCCAGAACGGGAAAACCATCTTCACGGACAAGCCGCCCGATATGATCGATCAGCGTTTCCTGCGCCTTTTCTTTTTCCTGTATTGCCCGCACCATTTCGACAAGCTCATCGATGGACGGACTTCCGATTTTCGCAGCTTTCATCACGTCGCCACCTTTCAATCATTTTGTGCCGCTCTCATTGTAGACACTTCTCATTGTAGACACTTTCAGAAGCAACGGCTATCGAATCCGTGCGGTCTTTTTGCATCTGAGTGCTATTTTAAATAGGAAAGCGCCCAAAACCACGACCGGGTTTTGAGCGCTTTATCCGCCTGTATCTTTATTTCGCACACATCATGGACTGATATTGAGAGGGGGGCATTCCAACCTTTTCTTTAAAAATCTTTGCGAAGCTTCCGCTGAAATCCGCACCGCATGCGGCAAACGCCTGTGCCACGGATAAATTGCCGTCGCATAGCTTTTCTTTGAGCTTTTGAATTTTGATCTCCTGATAATAATTGTAGGGTGTCATGCCCGTATGCTGCTTGAATAGGCGGGTGTAATGATACCGGCTGATATGAATGGCATCCGCCAGCCGGTCAATGTTAAATTCCTCTTTCCAGTGAGCCTCTATATATTCTTTACCTGCCATGATCTCCTCCCGGCCCTGATACTGCCGGGAAGTGACGAAAACGGTCACGATATATAGAAGTTTGCCTTTGTCATCCCTGATCGGGAAAGCAGTAATATTCTGAAAAACACTCTCGGAGGGAATCTCTTTGTCGTCGCCATATTTTTCGATAATTTCCTGATACGGAACCTTGATGTCGTAGGCTCGGACGGCTTCTCCCCGGTATGCCCGCAAAAGGAAATCCTTGAGACCCCACCGCTCCATCTCGGGAGCGAGCAGCACATTGTGCCGTTGATAGAGCCTTTCCGGATGCGATATTTGAGAGAAGCGTAAAAACTCGTCGTTCGCCCAGAGAAACGTACCATCCGGGGCACAGACATGCATCGGGTAAGGAAAACAGCGGAACATCTCCGCAAACATGCCTTTATCTTCATGCAGAGAAGGAAACGGGGTTTCACCATCGGCTGGCGCAGAATCATCCTGTGGTTTTACGCTTTGCTCGGAATCACGTTTTCTCCGCCCGTCAAAAGGCTTGGAAGCATCCTGTGGAATCAGCCACAGATTTCCCCGCTTGACTGCGCCCGCAATTCGACCGGCAACCACCTGATATGTGACCGCCCTTGTGGACACGCCCCACCTGTTTGCGGCTTCTTTAATCGTCATGAAGTCCATAAACCCGCCTCCGTTATGAGGTAATCTTTGTATATCAGAATACTTCATGTGAATGAAGAATGCAACGGTAGATACGAAAAAAGCTCTCTAGGCAAAGTGAAACCGCCGCACTTTAATATACAGGGCGGCGGTCTCACATTTCCGTCTGTTGACTTATCTGCTTGTTTCCTTATGGAATCTGCGCATTTGCGGCAGCGTTGTCCCCACCGTAGCCTTCCATCAGATTGACGCCGCCCCATACGGCAAGGCCCGCGCCGAGGGCGATTACGATAACTTCCAACGTACCCATTGCGGAACTGATAAAACTCATAGACTGTACCTCCGTAGTAGTTTTGATGTGAGGGCATACAAAAGCCCGCTCGAAAAATTCCGAACGGGCGCTGATGAAAACACGATAAACTTGTCACGGTCGCTTACGGCGGGAGGACTTTTATTCCGCAACACCGATAAGACGCACCCCTTTTCTTCTTGCATACTGCACGGTTTGCCATGTGCCTCCGCGTTCATGCCGCAGGGCGTAAATGCAGTAGTTGGCGTGATCGACCAAATACTGATTGCGGCGTTTCATGCACCCGGGGCGGTATGTATCAGATAAACACGTTACGCTGTCCGCTTCGGTCAGCAGGCCGCGATACAGTTTTTGTTCGCGCTCCGACCAAAGCGCGTCCTGATCCTTGCATGGCAGGATGAAATCCAGCCGCAGATCATTGCCTATTTCCTTTTTAGAAACGATCAGGGCGGCGGCGATCAGATCGAAGCCCCTCGCGCCGCCGCACAGGAAACGCGTGACGCCATGCCGGATCAGGCCATTTACTTCCTCGTTCAGACGCAGTATGATGTGTTCAATAGCGTCTTGCGGCAGATTGCGGTGGCCGGTAAAACAACAGGTTTTCGATTCCGTAAAAAGCTCCTTTAATTAGCGGTTTATCACTATATTAGCACGAAAAGCGTAGTTAGTGAAATGTCGCTAATGTTAAGGCTCCCAGCCATATATCATTATATAGTGATATATCGTCGGGAGGGATCATTATGAACACACATCAGGCAGTCGCACGACGTATTTTGCAGCTATGCCGAGAACGCCAGATTACGCCAAACGGATTGAGTAACATTGCGGCGGTTTCGCAATCAACGATCAAAAGCATTTTGAACGGGGAAAGCCAAAACCCCGGCATCGTCACCGTCAAAAAGATTTGCGACGGCTTTGGCGTCACGTTGGGCGAGTTTTTCAGTACTGACGAATTTAACCGGTTGGAACAGGAAATTCGATAAACCTCTGCCCGCATTATCCGACATACGGTGGCATCCGTCAAAGGCGCCGCTTTGAGCGGGGCTTGCCTTATCCTGCCTCTACTTCATAAACGTCGCAAGTTTCCCAACCTTTCAGCTTTGCGCCGGTATCCAGAAATTTTTCAATATTAAACGCGTTGCGCTTGCTGAAATCGGACAGGTACTTATAATTGGGATGCTTTGTAATATCGTACTTCTTGGAATGAAAGGGTCGCACGCCGCCGATCTGCAAAATGCACTCGTCGCGCGGCATAACGGCAATTTCGTCAAGATCCATGAGGGTACGGCCCAGCGTCTGGTAGCTGATGCCGGACGTTTTCTCCCGTCCTCTGTTTTCGCTGGTGTTAAACAAGTTAATGGTCTCTTTACCGAGCTTTTCCGTGAGATCTTTTAATGTGGTTTTGCTGGAACCGCCGAGAAAAGGATAACTGTCGCAGTTATCGAGGATGGTATCCATGTTATCTTTGTAAATGGCTTTGAGCTGACTTTGGGACTGTAAAATGATGGACGCCGAGATCTTCCGGCTTCGGATGGTGGCAATCAGCTTTTCAAACTTTGGGATTTTGCCGATGTTGCTGAACTCATCAAGCAAACAGCGAACATGCACCGGTAGTATGCCGCCGTATTCATCGTCGGCCTTGTCGCACAAAAGGTTGAAAAGCTGGGAATACATCAGTGCGACAAGAAAGTTAAATGTATCGTCCGTGTCGGAGATAATGACGAATAGAGCGGATTTTACATCCCCCAGCGTATCCAGTTCCATTTCATCGTAGGACGTGATCTCCCGGATTTCCGCAATATCAAACGGAGCCAACCTTGCGCCGCAGGAAATAAGAATCGATTTTGCTGTTTTGCCTGAGACGAATTGTCAAGGACTTTTTCTTTTTATCAAAAATAAAAGCCCCGCAACGGAAAAGCACTCCGTTACAGGGCCGTATGTTTTTTGTATAGCCAAACTTTAAACTAATGAATTCGCCTAAAAGAGAGAGTTTTAGCCTCACGTTCTGGATAATGGAAAAATAATATTAACGACACTATAATAATTACCGCTTAGTGGATTTACTCAATAT
>NZ_JBDNLG010000114.1:1066-7536 GCF_047718355.1 Ethanoligenens sp. | reverse complement strand
GGTAGAGGTATTGGGTTGTATCCCAGAATATCAACTTCATTATGTGTCAGTCACAGGTGGTACTATTATAAGTAAGCAAGGCGTGTATGTGTCAACTGAGCGTGTAAAGAATATTGATTTTTCAGGTATTCTACTTATCCCAGGCGGACAAGGGACACGACCATTGGTCAATGAGCCAGAATTTATTAAAAACCTAAAACATATAGCGATGCAGTCAAAATACTGCCTAACCGTGTGCACTGGTTCTGCGCTGTTGGCAAAAACCGGGCTTTTAGATAACAGGCAAGCAACGTCAAACAAAAATGCGTTAGAATGGGTTCAATCAATCAATAGAAATGTTCACTGGATGAATCGAGCAAGATGGAATGTAGATCAAAAATATTACACGTCATTAGGTATATCTGCCGGTATAGACAGGGCACTGGGTTTCACAGCCGATAGATTTGGACACAATCGAGCGCAGGAAATTGCCAAAAGCATTGAATATATTTGGAACTCTAGTCCAAATTAAGATCCATTTTCTAAATGATCATACTTGACAGCCCAGACTGAAATAAGAACTGCCAATCATGCTTATAACCCCATACAGAGCCCCAATTACTAATCGATTGACTGAATGACAATGAGGACAACGATATGACTGCTTTGACATCGCTGATGGTTTCATTTCTCTCAATGATTCTTGTGTTGCTGTGGATTCCGGTCGTCATTATGGCGCTCATTATTGCAGGTATGGCTATCCGTTTTTACGGATCTGAGTACCATCGTCAGACGAGAAACGGCTTTTTTGCTACTTATCTTAACAAAGGCCGTTATGGTGAATATCTTGTTTACAAAAACCTGCGAGCGCTTCCGCAGCCCCGTCGTTTTCTGTTTAATATCTATTTGCCCGCCGAAAACGACGAAACCACAGAGGCTGATGTGTTGTTGCTACATCCGAGTGGCATCTATGTATTTGAAAGTAAGAATTATAGTGGTTGGATTTTCGGCACCGAAGCCCAGCGTCAGTGGACACAGTCGTTGCCGGCCGGGCACGGCACGCGCAAGTTGCACTTTTTTAATCCTATCCTTCAAAATGCGGGGCATATCCACTGGCTGAAATCGGCACTGGCTGATTTTGGCGATCTGCCATACCATTCGTTAATACTGTTCAGTGACCGCTGCCAGCTCAAAAAAATTACGTTAACCTCTAGCAAGGCGGCGGTCATCCATCGCGGGGAGGTGTACCGTGGCATTACCCAGCGCGCGTCCGAGACAGGCAGTGTATTGACCTCACAGCAGATACGACAAATCTACGATGCGCTGCTACCTTACACTCAGGTCGCCGAAGCGGACAAGCTTCGCCATGTCGAACAGATCCACAAAAAATATGCACCAGAAATACAGAAAGATCTCACTGCTGGCCGGCCTATGCCTTCCACAGAAAAATTCCCAGTGTTAGGTGCAATTCCAACCGCTGAACAAGCTGTGCTGTCTGATAGCCGGAATCCCCTTTGTCCGCGGTGCGGAAAACCTCTCGTGCAACGGGTTGCGCGTTCTGGAGCACATGTTGGTCAGAAGTTTTGGGGATGTTCTGGTTTTCCAAATTGTCGGTATATCAGACAAATACCTTCTGGCACCGATTCAACAGATGTATCAAGCAAACCGTGAATTTACCTGTAATAAATAATTCGTGTGACGATCATAGCAAAAATGGGAGGTTCGATTCATGGCATGTCATAGAAATCATGCGAACTCGAATTATATGATGATGTGTTTCATGCTGCAACCAGCATGGGCAAGAAGAAATTCGATTTCGATAATGGAAAGCATATTATATGGACGTGGAAGGGAGATTATTTAGATTTAGGTGCCGGAGACGAAGTCGCTATATATACAGAAGATGACGTGATCCACGGACAATATGATGTGGATAAGAGCGATGCTTTGTATATGACTTTAGCAGAAACGATTGGATCAAAAACCGTTTTTAACTGGAACCCTGGGTAAAAGACCTGGTGGATTACAGGATTCAACCCCCAAGATCAAAATGTTGCTTGCCAAAATCTTACGTTATCTGGAACAATTGATTTTTCAACACACACCGATTTATGGGCACCCTTCTACGCTCAATATAATGCCGGTGCTAACTTTTGGACATTTGATCCCCAATCATATACAGCTTCCTTTGTTTGGTCGAATTAATACTACGATAGATTCAATGTCCCTTATTAAGGAGAAAACATGCACACTATGAAAAGATTTTTGTGTGTATATGCTTTTATATTTATATTAATGATGGGGTTAAGCTCTTGCTCCTTTCCAAAATTTTCTCTTCCATTTTCTCCCGGAACAATGTACGTTTCACCAAGTGAAACTCAACAAGTGAAAACGGTAGAAAAAACAATTCTTGATACTATTAACACAAGGAACATGTCATCTGTTAAAAAGCTGTTTTCTAAAAAAGCTATTGCAAAAATTGGAAATGTGGATGAGAAACTTAATGAATTTTATACATTTTATTCGGGCGATTTTGTTTCCAGCAAAGTTTCCGATTCCGTGGAAGATGAATATAATGGAGGAAACGATAGAAAATCGATACATTTATGGTTTACTGTAAAAACGAATAAGGATACTTATGTGATCGGATGTAGTGATGTGATCAGTAATCCCAAAGATCCAAGTGATGTTGGAGCTTTTCAACTTTATATTGTTCGTGAAGAAGATATGTCTTCGGCTGTTGGGTTGTACGGCAGTGGTCAAGATAGAATTGCGATACAATGCTTTTACTAAATAATCAGACCCACCATGTCAATAAAGACGCACGCTTATCGTGATACTATAAAAACAGTAGGTTCCAGCCGTTGATTGTGACACAGCCCAACCTGTATTTGATTGGCTGTTGTATATAATTGGCTTTCCAATATTTGTTGCATCGACATATTCGTATATTCCTGTATATCGTAAGTTGGCTCTAATTCTGAAACAGGCATATATCCGCCCGATCGCGGTGCTTTTTCCCAGAGTACATCAGATTTTAGGGGTGAGGATGAAAAATGATGTTCTTAGTAGTATTACACGGGTAAAATAAGTAATTAGTTTCATTTTGGACAGCAGGCGCTATTGACAAAGAGTCTGGCATATCTTTGGAAAATCCAAGCATCAAGAAAGATGCTATTTTTGAAAAATGATTGTCATTGGATTGTTCAACGAATATGGAGATGGACAGTATCTTATGAATCCAGATATTGCAGAAAAGTCCAAAGAAAACCGAAGCACCTTCCATTTATGGAGACTGGGGAAGTAATTGGGATTAGTCGTTCAACTTTAGATTATGCGAGCTGTATCCTTTGCTTTTTGTGCATATTATCCATACAATTTAGCAGTCAGAATAGAATGATAGCAGTGTATTATTCTTTCATATATAACATGCAGACATATAGAAGTTTGGAGGATAACATGAAAATAGAACACGTTGCAATGTATGTAAATGATTTGCAAAGGGTCAAAATCTTTTTTGAGCAGTATTTCGGTGCCAAATCCAATACGGAATATCATAACCAAAACACAGGTTTTAAATCCTATTTTCTTACATTTGACGATGGAACGCGATTGGAAATTATGAAGAAGCCGCAAATGGAAGACAGAGAAAAAAAGCTGGCGCGAACCGGTTATATTCACATTGCTTTTAGTGTGGGCAACAAAGAAAAGGTAAATGCTCTTACAGCAAAATTGAAATTGGATGGATATGATGTGATCAGCGGGCCCAGAACCACAGGCGATGGGTACTATGAAAGCTGTATTGTAGGAATTGAGGGAAATCAGATCGAAATTACTATTTGACAAATCTCAATTTGTTTGTCCGAGTATGGGCACACTTGGCAGCTCAAAGTATTTTCCGAACTTCCTAGTTTGAATAGAGAATTATCTGAAGTTAAGCGCAAAAAACGCCCAGTCCCCGCAAAGGACGTGAGCGTTTCAAAGCACGAGGTTGCGCATAACTTTGGATAATTCCATAGCACGAAACCGCGGCCGGCGATGCACGCTATGGGAAAAGCATCTTCCGGACTTTCTTAAAACCGGTCAGGTTCTGTTTCGAGAAATTGTTTTTCAGTAAGAGCATCATTGCGGGTTACCCCAGCTTCTGGTAAAATGGATACAGTAAAGCAAGCCTGTCCTCAGACAGACTTTTAAAAGTTTTGCGGTTATCAGCTTCCCGGTGGAGCAAATCCGGTTCTGAGCAAGCCGGAGTATCCGCAGCGGGGGCACTGAGAAGGTTTTCTGCCGATGAGTTTTTGGATGAGCTGCTCGGCAGAAAGCTTTTCTTTCCGGCACAGGCTCGTCCCGGATTGGATTTGGCAGATCCTCAGCTTTTTCTGCTTACCCCGGCTGGATAGAAAACCATAGTGCCGAATCTTCATGAATCCGGCAGGCAGAACATGCATCAGAAAACGCCGGATGAATTCATCGGCACTCAGCGTCATGGCTTTCCAGCGACTGCCGTCCCGGTAATCGCGCCATTTGAAAGTGACGGCGCCGTTTTCAACCTTCAGGATGCGGTTGTTGGAGATGGCGACGCGGTGGGTGTAACGTCCGAGGTGTTCCATAACGCAAGCCGCATCCTTAAACGGCGGCTTGCAGTAGACCACCCATTCTTTCCGAAAGCACTGGCTCACCAATTTGAAGTCGATGTCCGGTATTTGCAGCTTGAGCAAAGCCATGAACTTGCCCCGGAATTTGCGGGAGAGTACTCGTATCGGGAGAAAGAATTTCTTCTGCGAGGGCTGCCACTTACCTAAAGTCGTTAACCCACCGGAGGGAACGATGCAGTGAGCATGCGGATGAAAGCAGAGATTTTGCCCCCAGGTGTGTAAGACGGCTGTAAGGCCGATTGCCGCACCCAGATATTTTTTGTCGCCCGCAAGCTCCTGAAGGGTTTCCGCCGCGCACCGAAACAGTAAATTGTAACAACCCCGCTGGTTGCGGTAGATCAGCGCGTTCAGCTCCTGCGGGACGGTAAATACCACATGAAAATATCCGACATCCAGCAGATCCGCTTTTTGCGCATCGATCCAGCGCTCTTTCGCGAATGTCTGGCACTTAGGGCAGTTACGGTTGCGGCAGGAGTTGTAGGACGGATGTTCATACCCACAATGCGGACACTTATCCATATGCTCGCCGAGCCGGGAGGTCCGGCAGTTCCGAATCGCGTTCATTGCCTTGTGCTGGACAAGGGACAGGCGATGCTTTTGAAGAAATGTCCCTCCGTATTGCTCCAGAATCTCCTGCACCTCAGGCATCGGTCTTCACCTTCGGCTTGCGGCCGCGCTTTTTCGGGAGCGTATCCAGAGGGCTTGTAATGGACTCATTCAAATTACTCAGGTGAAGATAAAAAGCCGTGGTTTGGATAAAGGTATGGCCCAACAGCTCTTTAATCTGGCAGACTTCTACCCCGGACTCCAGCAGATGCGTGGCAAAACAATGCCGTAAAGTGTGAATTGTATAGGATTCCGGCAAACCGGCCAGTGCCTTGTACTTGTTAAATGCATTGTCAACGGCTCGTGAAGTAAGGATATGTTTGTCTCGACTTCTGGTATAAAACAAATACCCTTCCGGACGATTTGGGCGGTATTGCTTCCAATATTCCCGGAGAAGATCGAGATTTCGCTGGGAAAGCAAGGTGAATCGGTCCTTGCCGCCTTTTCCGTGATGAATAAAAATGCGCATCTGCTTGCTGTCAATATCCTGGACACGCAAGTGAACAATCTCAGACAACCGCAGCCCCGCGCCATAAACCGTTTCAAACATTGCTTTGTCTCTCAAATTGTCGATCACGGAGAAAAAACGGACGATTTCATCCTTGCTCATAATTGCAGGAAAGTCTCGTCGATTACGGCGCCTGGGAATCCTTCGACAGTTCAGATTTCTACCCAGAACAGCACCAAAGATAAAGCGAAGGGCGCTGTTGTAGATATTCACACTACCGTTTGTTTTCCCGATACTGGTTTGATAGAGCAGAAAGTCACGGATTTCCTGCTCCCCATAGTTTCAATAGGGCGATCTTCATGGAAACGTTGAAAGAGCCGCAGTGCGCACAGATAGGATTCTTCTGTATGGGGAAACAACCCTCGTAGCGCAAACTTCTCATGGGTTTGCTTAACAACTTCTTCATTGGTCATGGAACCATCTCCTTCAAAGTGATGATCCCATTTTACCGGATATAGCAAACACCTGCTGAATTCACAGCAGGTTCCCTAAAACCGCAACACCCGCCCTATGCTACCACCGCGTAAGCGGTTTAGTGCTATGAACATATTGAGCAATTCAAAGCGTTTCCTAAACTTCGTATAACTTTGGTTTTGTGCTTATCACGAAAGTATTTCAGAATGATATACGCAACCCTCTTTTTAATCCATTATGCTTCGACGACCATATCCGTATAAACAGTCATTGGGTAAAATAAATTGTTATATGTTAACAATCTTCTGAAA
>NZ_JBDNLG010000114.1:0-1056 GCF_047718355.1 Ethanoligenens sp. | reverse complement strand
GATCTATAAATAACAACTACGTTAGAAGAGGTGTAAGCTAAATGTCATTCAAAAATCCGAACAGGTTAAAAAAGAAGCGTAACGTTAAAAAATTTGCTCCAAAACCCGATAAAACGACACCGGTGAGAAAACCTAAAAAGATCTGATAATTTTAGGGACCTAGGTGGCCGCTTGCCCACGCGTCCTGTTGCTGCGGCGTTTACTATAACGACTACCCCTCAGGTCAAAGACAATAGAGATCCATTTGATAAGCTGTCTTCAAAACAGGTTGGAAATTGCTACAGGCATTTTTGTAATTGGCGATGCGGCACAGCAGATCATGGGAGCAGCATTGCTATGCGTATGTAAAAGGCTGGTGCCAATCAAAGAGGCACTGCCTAGCGAGATAAGTTATGGGGCTATTCGGTACGTTTTATATAAGAGCAAGTTGGAACGGGAAACTTGCAGTGAGGCAAATCGATGAATATACAGATTTACGGAAGAAGCAAGTGCTTTGATACTCAAAAAGCGAAAAGATATTTTAAAGAGCGCAAAATAAAATTCCAGAGTGTCGATATTGATCGGTACGGATTGAGCCGCGGCGAGCTTGCAAGCGTGAAAGCGGTGACAGGTATTGATAATCTACTGAATATTGACGGCAAGGAATATGAGCGGCTGAATCTGAAATACATCAGCACCGGTGAGACAAAAGAAGAAATGCTTTTAAATAATCCGCGGTTGTATGTCTCTCCAATTGTTCGTAATGGCAATAAAGCCACCATAGGCTACAGACCGGAAGTGTGGAAAAACTGGAAATAGTACCACGGAGACTTTTAAAATACCAATCGCTATTCGCAAAGTTGTTCCCGCCGGGGCCAATGTTATGGTGGCCCAATAGCAGTATTAGAGAACCGGCAGCCCTGCTAAGAGAATTATGAAAAATATACCAGAAAACTCTAACGCATCCATGCGACGTCTACTACTGGTGGAATGGCGTCAGAAACGAAAGGCCTACGGGGTCTATGCTTTCGTCGGCAGCGGAATCCGCCGTGACGCACCGCTTTCCGAAAACGAGAG
>NZ_JBDNLG010000113.1:0-7558 GCF_047718355.1 Ethanoligenens sp. | reverse complement strand
TTAATTCTATCACATTTGGGGTGTTTGACCTCTGCACTTCTATGATATCCCTCCAGATCCTATGGTTCATATAAAGGCGTGAATATAAAGAAAATAAAGACAGACGGTTCCGGCCAGCAGACATTGGTGGATGATACAACTCTGGACGCACAACTGGGCGGTGTTGACGAACAGATCCTGTATATGAATCTGCAGGGAAAATACCTGTACTACAATACGCAGACAGGTGTTTACCGAATCACTGTAAGTGGAGGCAAACCGATTCTTTTTGCTAAAACCAGCAACGCCATGCTAAATTATATTTATGGAAGTTATTTGTATTACTGGGACTTGAACAAGGAAAACGGGGCTATTCTTTCTTTGAGAAAAGATATAAGCGCAAACAAAACACAGACTCTATGGAAACTAAATATTGCAACTTCCAGCTCGCAGCAAACATCGTCTGGTGAATAGAAATGACTTTACCCATTGAAATGTCATCGTTCTGCGTTGTGAATGGCATCCCGTTTTTATCTGGGCGTTTACTGGCCTCACGGCTGTAAAGCCGCTTTACAATGACGACTGACGAAAAGAGACAACAAAAGGAGATTACAATGTACGATGTTCACGCAAATCGACACAAAATCAGGATCATTCTGATATGCTGTTTTGGTAGTGTTTTAGTTTGCGTTCTTATTGGAGTTCTTTATATAACGTTACATCAATTTCCTCGAAGAGGTTCTCTACACGAAATATCGTCCTTTATCTCCGGGACGACTGGCGTAAGCCAAAAGAATGCATTGGGGGGAAAATATGCGGACAAAGTCACATACTTGGTTCAAAAAGAAACGCATACCACGCTGACATCAGGAAATGCCGATATTGTTATCCGCACACCGGACATCGGTGTTCTTTTGGAAAAGGAGACCAAGGCCGTAGCAGAAAACAATACCGGTATGGACAAATCTGCCCAGTTGGCACGGGTAATGCAAAACGTACAGAAAGATTTGGATGGAAATAATAATTATATAACAACGCGTGTAAACGTTTCGCTGGTTAACGCCTGGGGGACATGGAAAGTCGAACAAAGCGCTTCCCTGGCACGTGCAATGAGTGGAGGGTTTGAAAATGTGCTGCCGACATTATTCAAAGAGGCGGAGGTGAGCCCAGGCCAATGAGAGTGAAAAAAATATTGCTTCGCGCGGTGTTAATTGCGCTTTCCGTCTCGCTCGGTATTACAGCGACTGGCATCCCGATTGCCGCATCGGATTCTTCCGTAAAAGCCTTCAGCATCACATTTGAGAGCACCTTGGCTGGTCTTCAGAATGGTGTGATCTATCAAATGGGCGAGCGCTATTATTTGCCGTTGGATGCGATTCTTAAATATACGGGCTCTTCGAAAACGGTGAACGGTTCTGCCGTCACGGTCAAGCGCGGTTCAAGGTCAATCCGGCTTGACACTGTCTCCGGGACGTTGACGGAAGATAATGTGGAGAACGCAATCCCCACCGGCATGATTCAATATGAAGGAGAAAGCCTTTTTCCCGCCTATGCCATGCTTGCATATCTAGGTGCCAGTTGCGCGTTCAAAAGCGGCCGCCTGATGATCGCCATGCCCGGATATTCGCTGTGGGACGCACTGGATTTTCCAATCCTTAACTATGCGCTTACACCGGATAAACTTTGGGGCAACAACCCTCCCGCGTTCATGCTCTGCGATTCCATTATGGAATTTTTGAAAACTATGGATACCGAGTCCCCATATCACAAAATTTTTGCCGAATCGCTCAACGATGTTATGCAGGTGGAACCCTCCGACTATCCGGATGGAATTGCAGAAGAGGCCTCTTATATTGGCAGGCTGAAACAAGTGGTGACTTTGCCGGACGCTGGCAGTGCGGAACTCAGTTCCTTCAAAACTGGTTTTTCGACAAAAGACACATTTGCTTCATTGGATCTGGCAGGTAACTTTTTAGGAGGTTCCGGGCAGTTGCTTTCTGCTGCGACCAAGGATTCGGTTGCGAGTGGCAATTTAGATACCAGCATTGCCAAATCAATTGCCAGAAACGCCGATTACATGAAGATTTCCGATACATTCAGCAATGCCTCAGATGCCGAAGCATTTCTTTCGGCAATGACAGATATTTATACTACGATAAATGACCGAGCAAAATACAGCGCCGATTCTATTTCTGCGCTTTCTTCCTTGCTGAAGGCATATCCCACTTATGTTTCAGATTATCAAGAGAGCCTATGCTATCAAGGTGCCGATCAGTTGAACAAGGTACTTCGCTCAAAGACTGATGCGGTTGCGGATGTAATTCGTCAAGAGGGGCGGCTTTTTCTTAAAAAAGCAACTGAAGACGGAATAGACGATCTGGCGGATATGGCTGGTGTCTCTAAATACCTTGGCGCGCTCAAGATTGGCTCTGCCATTACCGCAGCGTTGCCATGGAACCAAGCTGCGTTCAAGTCCTCGGATGCCAATTTGCGCGCGATTCTTTTGGTACAGTTTTTATTGGAAACCGGTGATTGTATCAACGGAGTGTCCAAGCAAATCACACAAAGCCATTACAAGGACGAAAAGTTGATTGACACCTATCGGCTGATGTATATTCTTTGGACAAAAGCAACAATGGAAGCCAATACGCAACTGATTAAGGTGGCGGAAAACGGAGGCAATACGTCCTTAATTGCTCCCCTCAAACAGCACAATCAGGATCTCTCCGTGTTTTTATTTAAGCTGGTCAACGCAACAGCCTCTGCAATACCAGACTATAAAGGCCTGTACAGTTCCACAGATCTGGATAAGGGTATTACAGGGCTCACAGCTGCTCCAACCTCCGCTTTAGATATTATTAATAATGTGACCCCTACGGATAATCGTGTGCCAGATACAGTCTATGACGACGGAACCAGCACCTATTTTATTTCAGATGAAGGCGAAGTCGGTACGTTAAAGCGTATAGATAATCAAAGTGGGAAAACCTCCACCATTATCAACAGTCAAAGAGTGGAATCATTTATTATTGATGGTCAGACGATTATCTATTCAACGCTTTCGGCACCAAACCAGGGAACGCCAGGGAAGCCATATATAGGCGGAGATCTACGCCGTGCGAATTTAGACGGCACGCAGGATTCTCCTATAGAAAATATACAGTGTCGAACAAACTACTTCGTCGGTGAAGATCGAATCTATTATCTAATGCCTATTGCACAGACAGAATACGATCTGCGCTCCTGCAAACTGGACGGAAGCGATGATAAATCACAACGAGCAGCACATCACGCAGACGATTCCATAGACCTAATCGGAGAGGCAGATGGCAACCTATATTTTACGAATAAAAATTCACTTTATTCCATACCGCTATCCTCACCCGAAAACACGGAAACTTTCATTGCGAGCGGAGTCAGATACCCTACTTGCAAAGCGTCTGATGGAAAGGCGCCGGTATATTTTTTCGGAAACGATGAACAGAAAACACTGAAAATATTTGCCTTGGATGCAAAGTCGGGACTTATTTCGCAATCTCTGTCTACAAACCTTTTGGACGAACATAATGCAATTGCGATTTCAGATAACAAGTTATATTTTACCGACACCATTGATAGCACCAATTCCTATATTTTTGTCCAAGATCTACCCTCCGGTTCTCAAAAGGCGCTCACGGATTTCCATGTAACTGGAAGATATATATTCTACTGGGGAAATATTTTGTATTTCATACGCAACGGGTCAATATACGCTCTTGATATAAAGAATGCTTCTGTTACCCAACCCTTTTCTGGTGCATCCTTTGTAGCTATTATGGCTGTTACTTCAAATTGGATTTTTTGTACGCAAAACAACAATGGAAATCCTGAGGGTACTCAATATGATCTGATTCGCATCAATCGACAGAATGGAAACCAACAAAAGCTTGGAATAATCTTTGATCAGGGCATTGATTGAATTTGCATCGTGACAAAGTTAAAATTTCTGCTTCAAAACCCTCTCTAGGGAACCTCTGATTTAATCGATGCTATCCACAAAAGGCGAGATCTGGTAAAATTGAATCATCAAGATACAGGCGGTGCGAAGAAATGAAAAAACAGCAGACCTTTACGGATATTGAATACGGTTGCCGGAAGAAGAAAACACGTCGGGAAGAGTTCCTCGAAATCATGGACGGGATTATCCCGTGGGATGAGTGGGTCGGCGGCATTGCGCCGTATTACCCCAGCGGCAAGCTGCATTGTCCGGTTATCTAAAAAGTGAGGCCGGGTATACCGGATCGGTAGTTTCTCCGGGCATTGGATTTATTTTCCCACTCCTTTGTTTTGCTGGGTCCGCCATTATTATTATCTATTTAAAAAAAGGTCAACCACAGGTCAATTAAATTTTATACATCATATTCGATCCATTCTCAAACAAAGCATTAAAACATACAATATTTTGCGGTTAAAAACTTTGCAAGGATACTGTTAGCCGATAGCAAAAGTGACAGTCAAGTGTCCATCGTGGCCTACTTATCCACACTAACGGGGTACTTCCCTTCACAACGCAGGAAACATCCATTGACAGTCTCGTAGAAGAAACACCGAAGACCTACCGCCTGCGGCGGCAGCGCATTCGAACAGGCAATGGATGCCAATATCCGGCTGGGTTTAAAAGAAGGGCGAGTCATGGTTGATCACGGTGGTATTGTTTCTCTTACACAAAAGAACAAATAGTGTCGTTGCAAATCGTGCACGATATGAACGGCCGTGCAATGTTTATCGGCAGAAAAGCAGAGCTGAAGTTTGTTGAAGAAAAGTACGCCGCGCCCGGAAGGCAGCTTATTGTCCTGTATGGGCGCCAGCGCGTCGGGAAAACCCAAACCCCAACAAAGAATGGGGTTAAATCGCCCTTTGAACCATACCATCATGGTTCTCCGACTCTAAAGGTCGCAGGTTCGACTCCTGTCAAGCGCACCAAACACAAATAATCCGAGCCCTTCTCCTATCGGAAACGGGTTCGGATTATTACTTTATGACAAGGGTTTATGCTACTAAACTATGAACTTGGCCTCGTTAACACACCCTAATACTCCATATTTTAATACAAAGAACCTGACATTTTGATTATATGGGATTTTATTGTGTTACGTTTTGGCGTGCTTTTTCCCGCTTTTCACGGCGCCCTGCAATTCGGGAACCGGCGGTTGTTCATTTTTCGGGAATTTTTGTTTTTTACCACGGCTTTCTGTGCCATGTGGTTCTTCTGGATCAGGGCGGCGCATTCCTGCTTTTGCCATCGAAATCCCTCCTATTGATATCCCTATACAATGGGATTACACGGACACCATTTATATTTTGGCTGTTTGACGGTAATTTATACCCGCAAAAATCCGCACCGTCTCGACAAAGTCAGCAGGTCAGATGCGCAGGTTAAATCAATCGGTCATTCCGCAGGAATGCACCTTTGCATAGCATCTCCATGATACAAGCATAGTTGTTATTGATTGCCCTTATTTTTTTCCTTGTTGCGAATATACACATTATGCCCTTTATGTCCGCGTTCACGGATATCGAGCTCATATTTTTTGGTCGACTCCACCAGAAGTGAAAGCTTTGAAAACCCGTAGTTACGGGAATCAAAATCCGGCTTCTTTTTAAGAATCAGACTACCGACCTCTCCCAAAAACGCCCAGCCGTCTTCATTGGCCAGATCGGACACGGAGTTAGAAATAAGTTGGATGACCTGCCGGTCGACTTTGGAAATCTCCCGACGCTTGGGCGTATTGTCTCCAGTGGTTCCCGAGGAATCCGTGTCCTGTTCAGCGGAGGCAATAATCTCCAGATAAATAAATTTATCACAGGCCGCGATGAATGCATCGGGTGTCTTTTTCTCGCCAAACCCATAAACCTTTTTGCCCGATTCGCGCAGACGGGTGGCCAGACGAGTAAAGTCGCTGTCGCTCGAGACCAAACAGAAGCCGTCGATTTTGCCTGCGTACAGGATATCCATTGCGTCGATGATCATGGCAGAATCGCTGGAATTTTTGCCCGACGTGTAGCAATACTGCTGCACCGGCATAATTGCATTAGGTACCAGCACATTTTTCCATCCGGACATGTTTTGCGTCGTCCAGTCACCGTAAATACGCTTGACAGTTGGGGTGCCATACCGCGTGATCTCCTCCAGCATGCCGGTCACATTGCTATAAGGCACATTTTCTGCGTCGATCAGCACCGCCAGCTGCATATCCTGTTGCATTTCCATTCCATCCTGCCTCATATTTTCCACGTTTTTCTTATACCGGCCCTTTTATATGTACGCTTATTATACCACGAAAAGGCGGCTCCAACAACAAATGCCCTGGGAATTGCCCAATGGCAAGACGTGGTGCAAACTCATGGTTTTATAACAAATCGAAAAATTACACACGCCGCTCCGCAGCAACCCGCACAAAGCAGCATCGCCGCCGCAAATCCCCAGCGATTGATAAATATCCCCAACACAGCCGCTCCCATTGCCGTGCCGCTCCACATAAATCCATTGTTGACTGCTACGACCGTGCCGCGCGCGTGGTCACTCAACTGCGTGACAAATGTCTGCATGGAGGAAAATGCAGCACCGCCCGCCGCCATCATTGCAACAATACCCACTGTTGCCAACACCAGAATACCGCCCACAAACGGCAGAATACAGAATGCCACCGTAAGCGCCAGCAAAAAAACGCCCACCAGTTTGCCCGGTCCATTTTTTCCACTGAGTGCCCCGCTCAAGAAAACGCCTCCCAGATTGCCAATGCCCGCCAGTAAAAAGACTGTACCCGACACAGCCGCAGGCTGACGTAATACATGTATCAGCCAATATCCTAAAAAAGTATAACATCCAAATGTCGCAAAATTCACCGAAAAACTGACCAAAAAGCTCCACACCGCCCGTGGGTCGCTAAAAACTTTCCTAAACGTATGACGCGCCTTGTCCTGACCCGTCCGCTTCACATTTTCCGGCAAAAACAACAGCAGCAGTGCGGTCAGAGCAAGCGCATATATGCCCAACAGCGTAAAACAGAACTGCCACCCAGCTCTTTGCCCCAGCCATGTGCCGAGCGGCACACCAATCACCAACCCAAAGGAAAGCGCCGATGCTACCGCTGCCGTCGCTTTCCCCCTGCCGCGCCCCGTAAAACGGTCTCCTATATACGCCCAAACATTGGGCGCGATGAAGGCCGCGCCTATGCCAGTCGCCCCTCTCGCCAGCAAAATCGGCACAAAGCTTCCAACAATCCCCGTCAAGAATGATGCTGCCGCAAACAGCAATAAACCCGCAATCATCATCCTTTTGCGGCCGATACGGTCGGAAAGCGGGCCCAGCAAAAATGTAAACACCACATAAAACACAGAATAGGCGGAGACCAGCAATCCACCATTACCCGCCGAAACACGCATTTCCCGGGAAATGGCGGGGATAAGCGGTGAGATGATAAACGTATCACTGCCGATCAACAAAAAAACTGCAAACAACAAGCACACACCAGGTAAATTCTTTTTCATGATTTGACCGCCTTTTCATATAAACCCCATATACTGATTAAACATATAC
>NZ_JBDNLG010000112.1:0-7682 GCF_047718355.1 Ethanoligenens sp. | reverse complement strand
GTCATTTATACCATTTGTAGCTATAGAGTTCAATAATACATAATCATCAGATGTACCTAATATATACCCTACAGTAAATTTATTGGTTTCCGATGTGTCTGTATACAGAGATAATATTTTCTTTTCTGCCATTGCATTTAACAAAACTGAATTCATACTAATTTCTCCTCTATTCGGGCAAATTTCTTTTTTGGTATTCGGATTAGGCTTCCATTTCCCCTTCCTATTTTTGGTGGTTTTTCTGCCAGCTCGCGGATTCGAATGCTTTTTCCAATTATTTCTGTTTGTGTGTTCACCAATACCATCCCCAGCTTTTGCGTAAGGAACGGCATTTTTATACTTTGCTTTCATGCCCTTCCTTAATCGGTATGTTTGGGATGCCATAGCTGCTGAACCCACAGCAAGTGTTGCCGAAGCACCAGCAATTGTCGCTGCTGTTGTGTTGATCGTTTGGTATAATTAGATACATGTAGCACGAGAGAACCGTCTCCGCGTGTTTTTTAACACTTTTCAGTGGTTTCGAACCGTCCCCTCGTATTCCGGGTTTTTCAAATATTGTCTACTTCCTCTTGGCATCGAATAATCATGTTGTTTCCAAATCATAAATTAAATTATTATAATAATTTATAACATCTTCCAAGACGAGGCCACATTTATTAGGCTCATCGTCTGATTTTAAACCGAACTTACAAAAGACATCTGTAATGCAATCCACATATTTTTCTAGAAGGCTTTTGTTTGCTTGATATGATTGTAAAGTGAATTTTTCAAGTAGTTGCTCTTTTCTCTCAACTGCTAAGCAAATTTTCAAAATATCATTATAATACTGTTCATTCACAAATTATCATCTCCAGTATTTTCGGCTTTTAGCATATGCAGTAACAACTTTTCCAAATTTATTTAACACGACAACCGCTTTGTTTCCCATATATTTAATTTTACCGCCTTCTTGCTTAACAATTTTACTTGGATTTTTGATAGTGTCCAAAATAGCTTTTGTGCTTACACCTTTTCCGCCATCGCGCCCTATTACTTGGTTTAAGCCGTGTTTGGTATACCCCGTTATTTCACCGCATGTATTATGCACCAAAATATTATTATTGCCCACAAAATATGTATGCCAATCAGCGACTTCAAAATTATATACTGCAACCGGTGTACCGAGTTTTTCAACTGAAATGGATTGAACAGGCTGCGCTTTTCCACTTTCAAGTTTCAGAATATCGCCGGGCTTTAACTCACCTGCGCCAACCCATCCTTTTTTAATTACCCAAAATGGATGCTCCCTTGTTGTTTTGATTTCTTCATTTCCGACATGAACATGTACCAGCTCATATGTCTCATGTACATATGTCCGTACAACCCGCTTTAAGCCCGTTTTTCCGGTTTCCGGGTCTTCTGAATAGACAAGATCGCCTGTTTTTATTTCTTCAATAGGAATAGTTCCCGCAGCCGTCAATACTCGCGTTCCTGCAACAAAACAGGCGTTACTCGCTAATCGGCCGATTCCTCCTGTAACCGCGCCGCCTATGGTTCCCCACATGAAACCGTCAGCCGCGCCATCTATTGCAGCTTTTCCGGCACCTTTCCAGCTTACCGTTGCCGCACGATGTACAACGGCACTTATTGTGGCTCCGCTTACAGCACCTATCGCTGCTCCACAGATTGCACCTTCCAAAGCTCCAGCGGCAAAGCACGCAAGCGGTGTCGCCGCACCTGCCGTGGCAACTGAAAGTGCAACGCAGGTGGCAATTACGCCCACACCAATTGCAATTTTGGCCCAGTTTGGCAGTTTCCAGTTTCCCGTTTCATCCGTATTGTTAACCGGGTTATTTGTGCAGTAGGCAAATAAATTTGCACTGAGGAGGTCGTCACTTTGGCTGACTGTCGTGCTTAATTTATCCGCATTAATAAACCTGCCCATATTCGCATCATAATACCTGCTGTTCAGATAATACAGTCCTGTCTCGGCTGGACCCTCTCCGCTACATCCTCCAATTCCAATTATAGCACAGGCTGTGTGAAAACGCAGGCGAATCCTTCAAGAACCAGGTATATTATGGTATAATATAGATAACGACAACTACCGGGAGGCGACCGCTTTGGAACGCTACAAATGCAGCGAGAACCGTAATCAAATCACTATGCTGCCGATGTGCTTGGACGATATGCTCCCTGAAGAAGCCGAAGCAAGAGCTATAGACGCAATCGTTGAAAAAATGGGTATTCCGTCAATGAAATTTACATATTCAGAGACGAAAAAAAACTGGCAGAAAGCCATATAGCCCAGTCGATATGTTTAAACTATACGCATATAGCTACTTCAATGGGATACGTTCATCTCGAAAAATCGAACGGGAATGCTATCGAAATATTGAAGTGATGTGGCTGATAAATAGTTTAAAACCCGATTTCAAAACCATAGCGGATTTTAGGAAGAACAATAAAAAGCAGATAAAGCAGGCTTTCCATAAGTTCAGCATGATCTGCGACGAGCTGGAATTGATCGGAAAAGAAATGATTGCCGTGGATGGCAGCAAATTCAGAGCTAGCAATAGCCGATTTGCCTATCACAGCGAAAAAAAGGTCCAAAAGAAAATAGAACATTATAATAAAGTGGCTGAGGGATATCTGCTATTGCTTGATAAGTGCGATGAGCAGGAAAACGATTGCGCTACCCCAAAACTGAGTCGGTCAGAAATTGAAGATAAGATCGAAGGCATAAATAAACGATTGAGCGATCTCAAGGAATTGGAACAGGCAGTAAAAGCAAATGGTACAATATATGAAACCGGCCCCGATTCCAGAATGATGCAAACAAATAATAAGGGCTGTGACATCTGCCATAATGTGCAAGTGGCTGTAGACGATAAAAATCATTTGATTGTAGCTGTTGATGTAACAAGTGAACCAGTTGATAAAGAGCAATTTTACAATATAGCTTCACAAGCCAAGGAAGAACTGGGCGTTGAAACCATTACTGCAATTGCAGATAAAGGGTATTATTCAGCCCGGCAGTTTGCAAAATGTAAAGAAGCTAAGATCGTTCCTATTGTTGCAAAGGCAGATCGCTCCTTTATGGCTGCGACAAAGGAATATGAGAAGTCTCGATTTCAATATGATGCAGCCCAGGATGGATATATTTGTCCACAAGGGCATTTGCTAAGGGCATATCATCACAGAAAACAATACACACAGGAAACGGATGTTAAGCGGTATCAAAATTATGAAGCGTGCTCAAAATGCCAAGTAAAAGATAAATGCACGGACAATAAAAAGGGTCGGACGATACAGGACAGGCCTTTTCAACGAATAGCTGACGAGGTAGACAGAAGAACCGAACAGTTTGCGGATATGTATAAAGTGCGGAAGCAAACAGTAGAGCACCCTTTTGGGACAGTTAAAAGGGCAATGGGATTTTCATATTTTCTGACCAGAAGGACAGAGAATATGAGAACAGAATCACTGTTGCACTTTTTAGTCTATAACATGAAACGAGCGATCAATATTGTCGGGACAAAGCAATTGATAGGGATATTACAAGGGTGATTTTGCCCTTGCAATGTCCCGTTTCGCCTTTCTCATGAATCAGCCAAAATTACATGCTGCTATAGGCCATGCTTACACGGGGTTTTTACACAGGCTCAGCATATTTCCTCTGTCAATTCAAACCCATCCGCAGTATGACCGGATTTGACAGGTCGGCGGGAAATGTGCCTGACAAAGAATTTCTTTGAAATAGTCGCGAGCGTGCTCGCGGCTATTCTTCTTTTCACCAATACAATTCCTTCGGAATTCTTCCCGAAGGGAGGCCGAACCGCAAAATCCCCGATTTTGCGTGCAAGGCAGGAATAGCCGTCATACCTCCGGCGAAATACAGCTTGCAAGCAAAGCTTTCAACAGGGTTTTCATGGTATGCCGTTTCCCCATGCCATCATACATTTGACATATTTCTGCCGCTCGACTTGTGGAACTCGCTTCCACAAGTCAAACCAAACCCACAGGGACGCGGTTTATCGCATGTTTAGCCATAACGGGCGTCCACCTCTTCCATTTATGTTACAGGCGCTACGAACCCCGATGGAATCCAGCTTTATCGACTTCGTCCCTAATAGGGAAGAAGTTGCCCGACAACAATTTGCGCGCCTGAAAGCGTACTTCCACATGCGATCATGGAAAAAATCTTGACCACATACCCGTACACCGCCCGGTTTTGCGTGCAATGGTTGGAGGGCTTTATCTCCAATCCTTGCACGGGAGGGATACCATGCAATTCGGACGCGTGAAGCTGATTGTCCGCGAGGAATTCCGGGGAACCCGGCAGGCCGTCGAGCTGTTCGCCGACCTTGCCGCCCAAAATCTGCTGGAAGCGCGCGGAAATGTCTGGACGCCGACGACGGACGGCGGTATACTGGAACCGCCGACCGTCAAATCCTGAATCATGCTGTTTCCGCGTAAGGAGGGCACTATGGAACAGCACGGGATTTATACCGCCGCCATTTACTGCCGTCTCTCCAAGGACGACGAGCAGGCCGGGGAAAGTGTCAGCATCGGCATGCAAAAGTCGCTGCTGGAGGGCTTCTGCCGTGAGCAGGGCTTCCTCGTCCACGATTTTTACGTAGACGACGGCTACTCCGGCCTCAACTTCGACCGTCCCGACTTCCAGCGCCTGCTCAACGACATCGACAACGGCCGCGTCAACCTTGTCGTGACGAAAGACCTGTCACGGCTCGGGTGCGACTACATCCAGACCGGCTACTACACCGACGTGTATTTCAGCCGCAAAAACATCCGTTACATCGCCGTGAACGACGGTGTGGACACCAGCCGCGACGACAACGACATTGCCCCGTTCCGCAATATTCTCAACGATCTTTACGCGAAAGACCTTTCCCGCAAGGTGAAAGCGGCTAAGCGCCAGCGAGCAAAGGACGGCTATTTCATCAGCGCACAAGCCCCTTACGGCTACCGCCCGGACCCGGCCAACCGCAACCGGCTTGCCTTGGACGAGGAAGCTGCCGCCGTGGTACGACGGATTTTTGCCCTCGCGCTTTCCGGCCTCGGCGGGGTGCGGATTGCCAAACGGCTGACGGCGGAGCGGGTACCAAACCCGTCCGCGCACAAGGCACACAACGGCGATACGCGCTTTTCGCGGTACAACCGGGGCCAGTCGCCGGAGAAGATGTATACGTGGTGCTACGAAACCGTGAAGGCCATCCTGCGGGATCGTGTCTATGTGGGGGATATGGTGAACCACAAGTGCGAAATCGTGAGCTACAAGACCCGGGAGCGCCGCGACGTGCCGGAAGAACAGCGGATCGTGGTACCGAACACGCACGAGCCGCTTGTCAGCCGGGAGGACTTCGAGCGCGTGCAGGCGCTGTTTCGGGCGCGTCCCACGCCCTCCGCCTGCCGGACGGAGAACATCTTCCGGGGCGTGCTGTTCTGCCCGGAGTGCGGGCATCCGCTCTCGATGGCGCACACAGACCGGGAGCAGGGCGGCGAGCCGTATTACCGCTGCATGTACCACTACCGCCACCCGGACGAGTGCGCCCACACCCACGCCATCGCCTACGACACGCTTTACAACGCCGTCTTGGAGCGCATCCGCCGCACCGCCGAGCAGTTTCACGATGACGCGGTGTTTGCCCGCATGGTGGCCGAACGCGCCGGGCTGGATGCCTCCGTTCGGCGGCTCGAAACAGAGAGGGACAAGCTCGCCCGGCGGCGGCAGGAGCTGTCCGGCCTGCTGCGCCGGCTGTTTGAGGAGCACGCCGCCGGCCTGCTGACGGACGAGAACTACGCGGCCTTCACAAAGCAGTACCAGACGGAGCAGGCGGACATCCTTCGCAGGATGTCCGCCCTCGAGGCCCGGCTGGCCGGACAGAACGACTACCGAAAAAACGCCGAAAAGCTGCGGGAAGCCCTCCGCGACCACCTGCGCATCGACCGCCTGACGCCGCTTGTGCTGGGGAAACTGGTGGAACGGATCGAGGTGGGGCAGGCGGAATGGGTGGATGGGGAGAGGAGGCAGGAGGTTGTGATTGGGTGGAGGTTTGCGGGGGTGGTGTGAGGAAAGTGAGATTTTCAATAATACGATGCCGTCATAAATACTGCAAATACAGTGACTTGGGATCAAACAAAACCTTTGCCAAGCATTCTTCATGGCAAAACAATTGTTGCTCCTTTTGATTTTCAGCTGTTGAAAGCCAGTGTTTAATGGCGACAAGACTGAGATTTGGTTCTTCATTTAAATCAATGGTCTTCCCACAGATACAACATTGATATTTATCCATCATTATCTATACCACCCATAATTTAAAATTTGTTTGGGTGGTCGAACGGCAGGCAAACATCACAGTACCATTTACCGTCTACGACCGCTCCGTTTGAAAGTTCTGAAAACGCACCCGGTTGACCGTAATCCGTCGCCCACGCTCCGCAAACAGTGCATTTTCCGCAATTTCCTTGTAGTTCTTCATAACCTGTAGACTCAAGATTAAGCGTCATGCCATCCTTCTTGGAGAGAAGTGCAGATATTTCTTTGGCCAAGGCATCTGTCTGATTTTCCATGCTTTCCTCGTCAGAAATATTTTCAGCTATAATATTGATTATCACGACGTAGCTTTTCTTCATGATTGATTAGTTCCATCCATATTTCATTTTGAAGTCGAATATTTTACCTGTAGCGTCTTGGAAATAGTGATAAGAAACTTTTTCGCCATTCAAAAAACCGTTGTTATATACTTTCTTCCAACCCGTTCCATATTGGCGAAGTTGCTCAAGCAATTCTTTGTTATTAATATTTACTTTCTTCAACCCGTTTCGGGCTCTTACAAAGTTTTTACTATATCCCGGTGCATTCTTGATAGAAGAGTACAAGTTGTTTAACTTGCACATATTATGAACCAATATTGAATCATTTGAAACGTAATATGTGTGCCAGTCTTCTACCTCAAAGTTATAAACTTTAACCGGCGTTTGGAGATGCTCAATCTGAATCTTTTGAACAGTGACTGTCTTCCCATTTTCCAACTTCAAGACATCGCCATGTTTTAGATGGGAGGCGCCAGTCCACCCCTTTCCACCCCCCCAGAACGGATGCTCATCCGTTGTTTTTATCTCCTGCCCGTCAACGAACACATGTACAAGCTGAGTAACATCGTGTTCAAAAGTCTGTACGACACGTTTTAATCCTTTTTCGCCTGTCTCTGGGTTCTCGGAGTATACCATGTCTCCGGCTTTAATGGTTTCAATGGGAACCAATCCGCTGGCGGCCAATACTGGCGTTCCCGCAACAAAACAGGCTTTGCTGGCAAGGCCTCCTGCTATGGCTCCCGTTATTGCGCCGGTCATATAGCCGTCTGCGGCCTCATTTAAAGCCGCTTTACCCGCGCCTTTCCAACTTCCCGTTTTTAGTCGGTGCCCTACAGCTCCGGATGCCGCGCCTATCCCAGCGCCGGATGCCGCACCAACTATTGCGCCTTGTAGTGCTCCTGTTGCAAAGCAGTTTAGCGCAACGACAGCGGCGGGCGCGCCCGCTCCGCCAGTGGCAACCACCAAAACGGCGACCGCAAGAATAACTGCAGTTCCGATCAAAACCTTTGTTGCCCAGCTTGGCCAATAACCACCTTCATCGGTCATGTTAACCGGGTTGTTAAAGCAGTAAATGAAAAGGTTGT
>NZ_JBDNLG010000111.1:0-7957 GCF_047718355.1 Ethanoligenens sp. | reverse complement strand
TTAATTCTATCACATTTGGGGTGTTTGACCTCTGCACTTCTATGATATCCCTCCAAATGCTCATAAACAACCTAAATAAGCGGTTTATGTGAAATTTCATAATGGTGTGTTCAAGCTCATTCACTCGTGTAAGGGGTCAAGTTAGGGGTCAAATCCACTCAATCATCTTGACGTGTCTACCCAAACGTGTTTATTGTTTATCGCCTTTTACGGCGTTTTCCGCTCTCGTCAGAAGTTGAAGATTGTCCAACGTTGTCAGTCCACCATGAGCCATAGGCTTGATGTGATCGATTTGAAAATCCAGACGATTCTTGCTGCGATATCCACCCTGTGCACTGTAATAAAAACCTTTATTATCCATATACTTGGCAAAAACAGCATCACGCAATTTTTCTTCAAGCTCCGGGAAATGCCGACGTATTTCGTAAAGAGGCAATTCCTGGACTTTTACAGTTTCTTTTTGAGTCAGGGGTTTGATGCTCGGTTTAGCATAATCCTCCGGGTTTTGAATACGGTCGACCGCGTCGGAGATTAGTTTGCGAAATGCCTTTTTGTTATCAGTTCCGAAAAATGCCGACCAATGACCGCCCCCTTTGTTCCATTCGTTTTCTATATATTCTTTTCGGGCAGATGGGGCCAGATCATCTTCCACGATGTGCTGCGCAAGCTTGGTGATGTCATAGTCCCCACGCTCGGAGAGAAGAATCAATTTCGGCACTTCTCCCGTCTGCTTATAATACAGGATGAGATCGGCTACATCCTGTTTGCTGTAGCCTAAGAGCAGGTCCAGAGCACCAAAAACGGTCGCGTCCACATGATTGACGGCGGCGTCAACATTCGTAAGATCTGCCGACGGCAGCCAGCCAAGCAGATGCTCATAGGCTTCCTTCATGCAGTCGTACACGAGTACGTTGCATGATTTGTCGATTTCTTCCTCGTCATCGCCGTTTTGCATCAGATAAGAAAACTGATAGATACCCACCGGAACGCGCTCCAGAAAAGAAATTTCGGACAGCCTGGGATCAACAGTGCCATTTACAATATTTGCAAATTCCTCCAACTTGGCAATAGACACAAGACGCATTGCCTTTTTCTGTGTCTCGTGATCTTTCTTTGTGAAATCGACGTTTTCGTCGATAAACAGTTGTTCGGGGTTGACCCATGCAATCTTATCCTGCCAATCGTCGATGAAGCTAACGATATAGGCATCTTTTGTTCCACCAGCTTTTTCGCCGCGCAGTGCTCGTCCAATCATCTGTGTCATCAGAATGGATGATTTTGTCGGTCGTGTCAGGAACACGGTGCGAACCTTTGGCATATCCGTGCCCTCCGTCAGAATATTGACATTGACCAGTACATCCAACTCCCCATCGCGGAACCTCTGGATCTTAACAGCATTTTCCTCGGAGGAAATGGTCACATGTGTTGCAGCATCCCTGATATCCGAAACGACAAAATCCGATCGAATGCCCGCTGTGTTGAACAATCCATTCAAGGCGATTGCCATATCTACATTTAGAGCAAAAACAAGTGTTTGTCCATACAAGTCCTTGTTTTTCACATATTCATTGACGATAGCGCCATTTCGTTTGCTGTTTTCCGCGATGGCGTATGCAATGTTTTTCCCGATGCTTTCAATATCGAAAAAACTGTCCTGTGCAATGAGCTGCAATGCTTCTTCCGAATTGTTTTCCGTAAACAATTCGACCATGTTGACATGCGTCGGGACTGCCTTAAAAATGGGCTCCGAAAGGATACCCCTGTTGACCAGTTCGCGCAGATCAATTTTGTACACAATGTCGTCTGGAAAGATCTTTTTGAGCATACCTTGTTCTTTGTCGACTGTGCGAAATGGAGTGGCGGTCAGGCCGAGCATCTGAAAATGCGTTGTGTGGGCTTTGATGCCGTCGATCAGGTCACGGTATTCGCTGGCGGCGGCATGGTGCGCCTCGTCGATGACGACAAATACCCGATCACTGTTTTCTTTCAGCCATTGATTTAGGAGATAGGAAAATCCCCTTTTAAGGCTTGTTTTACTGGCGATAAGGATATCGTCGGTGGGTTTGATGTGCAAAGGCTTATCGTGTTGGCCCGAAAGGACGCGCCAGTGGTATGAATCCGCGTGTCCGCTGATGTCTTTGTAGCAAACGCGTTCAAAACTCTGGAGTGCCTGGTTGAGCAACTCATGCCGGTGTGCGAGCCAAATGATTTTCTTGCCTCTGTCAAGCAAGCGTTCCATTAGCCAATAGGTGGCGGTGAGCGTTTTTCCGCCGCCGGTCGGCAGCACGAGCAGACCGGCGTAATCGTCCGTGTTTTGCAGGGCGCTATCCAATGCACGGATGGCATCCTGCTGATGCGGATAAAGCTGGATGCCGCTGTGCCCATCGGCCACATGCATTTTCCCAGCATATTCGGATTCCGTCGTTTCCATGAGGCCTTTGAAAATATCCTCAGTTTCTGCAAAGTTGCCCATAAGCTCTTTGATCTCCTTTTGATAATATTGGGTGTTGAAGTGCTGTGGAAAAACTTTCACTAAATCCAGCGCATCTGCTTTTCTGCCCAGTTTCTTCAGAGCGTTGAATTTGTTACGGTAAGAATAAAATTTATCCGGCTCTGCTGCAATGCTTTTGTCAAAAAGCGGAAACGATTCTTCATAACGCTTCTGTCTGACAAGGCAATAGCCTAAGTTGTTGTTGGCATTTGGAAACAACGGGGTGATATCCAGACAGTTCCGATATGCTTGTTCTTCTTTAACATAATCTTTTAACTTTCCATAAGCCCACGCCATAGCAAAGTAGAGACTGTCTGTTTTTTGAAAATCACTTGTGGCGGCAGCTTTTTTGTAAGAATCTACCGCATTTTTCCAGTCAGCCTGATCAGAATACAAATCGCCAAGATGGCTATAAGCGCAAGCCCAAGTGCTGTCCATTTCAACAATAGAGAGCAAGGATTTTTTCTGGTTTTCAACTTTTTTAAATTCCGTATAGAGGTATCTAACATATTCTCCAAAAGCACTATAACGGCAATACCTCATGAGAACGGTGTGGAACTTGTGCAAAAAACGAGCACTTTCAAATGTTGAATCGCTTTCAATGGATGTTGCAAATACGGAAAAATAGTCTAACTCTGCTTGTTCGTACGAAATAACTTTGTTCGTGGCAATATACTTTCCTATGTAAAGGTCAATGCATTTTATATAATCATCATATTTTTGTGCAAAAAAAGCAAGAAAAGCCTTTATGTAATCTGCCAGCATCTCCTGTGGTTCAATTTGCGTAAGAGATTCCCCCAAAAGAGAAAGCGCACGGTCTACGGCATCTCTGTCATGTTTTTCACAAGTCAATGCGATGACCATATCCATGAGTTGATCTTCCGCCAAAGAGATATTTTCGCTTTTTGAGGGATTCTCATGCAGGATACTCTCCACGTCTTGTAGTATTTGTTTATACTTCTGTTCCATGATTTTTCGGCCCCATGTATTATTCTGAATATATTTTTCTCATATGTATCCTGACTTCTTCTTCAAAATCAGAAATTTTTCTGCCTATAACTTCGTCAAGTTGAGCAGATACTTTGATTTCCATGTCATCAAATTCATCTTCATCGAGAGCGGAAATTGTAGTGCTTTTGAAATATGGAACATTCCATTTTTTAAAGTTCATCATTTCCGATTTTCAGGTAAGGACTTGTTTTCTTTGTTAATAAAACGATCCAAGATTTCTACATTTTTTATACGTGCGTCATCCATATCTTTCGAAGCCATCACCTAGTTGATGCGCATTTTCCCGTTGCGAATATCGACTTCATTAAAATAGCAATGTCCACAATTCCAACCGTCCATGTTTTTTTCTTGAAAAGGGGATAGAAATTGATCTATTGTTTGCGTTGAAAACCGGACCATCGTTTTACTGCTATTACTCTCATCAAAGAAGAAACCGGGCTGCCGCAAGGCATACTACTTGCAATACTCTTTGAGCACCTCGGAAACTTGGAATGTAATATCTGGCCGGTTTTCAAAAATGAGATCAAATGCTCTTTGGTGTTCTCTGTATATTTCAAGGCAAACTTTTTCCAATTCTCTATCTTTCACGATGTATCTCCTGACTGTTTCTAAATAGTTACTGATTAGAACCGACGTTACGGTATCAAGATATTTTCCGATTAATTCCTGCCCGACGATATTCACAATTTGCTTATAACCGAAAGAACTCCAATGTTCCGGGTCACTGGCGGAATCTCCTTCCGGCGTCAAAAAAATATATATTTTCAGGCTATCGGGATAATTGTTTTCTATATTGTTCGGTATCGGTTTAACTGGTCATCATGTTCTGCGGAATCGACTTTGTTTTCAATGCAGATAACAAAGTTTTCTTCTTCGGATACCAGTAACAGGTCAATATTGTATTGTTCTCTTTGTATATAAAATGTGCCATAATCCATAAGCGAGATTTTGAAAATGTCGATTCCAATTGAGCGATAGTATTCAATATTTTTCTGAACGATTATCTGAGAACCCGTACTCAAGAAATATCAGAGGCCGCCGATATAATAAGTGAGAACATATCGGGTGCAAAATGGAGTATCCAAGCGATCTAACAGACAGCCAATGGGAACGGATTCGTAAATTTTTTGAAGGTAAAAATCGCGGTAAGCATCTGTGCAAACACCGTAAAAGGGAACTGATGAACGGGGTACTACATGTGGTAAAAACCGGTTGCCAATGGCGGCAGTTGCCCCACGATTTCCCTCCATATACGACTGTCTGGAATTTTTACCGCCGTGCCTGCATCAAAGGTCTGTGGGATAAAATACTGGCTGAATTAGTAAAGACGTCTCGCGTTGCTGCTGGCAGAGGCGAGATGCCAAGTTACGCTCTGGTTGATTCCCAAAGCGTGAAAACAACCGGCGCAGCCGACGAACGCGGCATTGACGGAGGAAAAAAACAAAAGGGCGAAAGCGGCACATCGTAACGGATATTATGGGGCATTTGCTTACTGTGATTATTCACGCTGCCAATATTCACGATACTGTTGCAGGTGGAGAGGTTTTGGAGAAAGCTCTTGAGAACTATCCGACCCTCAAAGGTGTTTGCGCCGATGCGGGATACCGCAAAACGTTTGTTGCTGCGGCATCTGGGCTTGACTTGACAGTTGATATTTCCGAACGTATCAAACCGAACGAGCGGCAGATCCTCCCGAAACGCTGGCGGGTTGAACGTACTTTTGGTTGGATGAACCACTCCCGCAGGCCTTCGGAGGACTACAAGATACGAACTCTTTCCGCTGCTGCCATGGTTACCATCTCTCATATTTCCATTTTATTGACACATTTTTGAGTACGAATTCTGAGCGATATGTCGCAATACAGCGTCCCCTAAGCCGTGAGACGCCGTGGAATCCAACAACCATGCAAGCACATTGCTGTGCCGGATTTCTGCATGTGTTATTTTAAGCACATCAAATAAATTGTTAGTTACTGTCTATTTTCCAAGACATTCCAGGCACTGAATGTCCAACAAAAAATCTTCAAGGGCTTTAATGCCTTCAGAACACGTCGTCTTCCGGCAGTACGTGAAAATCCGTGCCAAACCAGTCGATCACGTCGCTATCATACGCGTCGTAGTTGCCGATTAGATAATAGCGCCCATTGGCCGTGACCATCTGGTAGGGATTCATCGTGGATTTGCGTTCATGCGAGCGATGCGGCTTTTTGTCGAGGCCAAATTTGCTGTAAAAAAAGCGCACCTGTCTTTTTTTCTCGATTGCGTCATCCAACACATCGACGGTGTAAAAAAGCTCTTTGTTGGGGGAGTGCGGGATTTCCGAAATGTTGCAAACATGCCGGAGACTTTTTTTGAAATATTGACTGGACAGGGCGCTGAGTTTTTCGATCAGTTGCTTTCCCTGTGTTTCGGGGATCTGACGGGAACACAGGATGCGGTCGATCAGCAACCGCAGCTCGCTGTCTTCAAATGTGCGCTCACGCAGGTAATAGCCGTTTTCGTAAGCGATATCATATCCGAACTCCTGTAAGGACAGAATGTTGCGCGCGATGGCCTTCCGCTCGCACTCCATTCCATAGTCCGCGCAAATATGCTGGATGATATCAGCTTGGGTTAGGGAGTGTTCTGCGTCGGAATACCGTTTCAGCACTTCGAGCACATAAAGCAACATCAGCCTTTTTGATCCGTTCATCTTCTACCCACCTGAATTGACGTAGTTTCCCATTTTTCTACAGTATACCACGTAAACGGCAAAAAGAAACCCCCGGATTGGGCGATCCGAGGTTGAAAAAGCAAGATGTAACAGGGCCATTTTTCTTCCGGAGCTTTGCCGTACTTTTGCGTGAAGGTCGAAATGATGTATACCGCCGCGAAAATAAAGGAGATCACGCCCCAAACCAAAAGATCCTTGAAGATGCCAGTAGCTGCGATGCCGATGATCCCAGCAAGCCCGTAAATAATGGCTGCGGCAATCGCTCCGCCTTTGGATTTCCGAGCGGCGATGCCGATGATACCTGCCACGATAAAGAACAGACCAGTAAAGACCCCGGCCGACCCACTGGTATCTTTCTTATTATTTTCCAATGCGCTCCCAAGACCTGCCGCACACGACTGAAACAAGATCACAAGGGACAACACAATGGATACGATGCCAAGGGTCAGTTTCGCTGTTTTCATTTTGAACACTCCTCATATGTTTTGGGGTTAAAAATTCTCCCCACATGAAAAGTATAGCAGCACTTATGTACCGAAACAGGTACACTCCAAATTTAACTTCTGTTCAAAACCAATTTCACCTCTCTTTTTCTCTAATCCTACGCTCTCGTTCCGTCCTCTCCACCGGCATATGCAGCATACTCAGCAGCTTCGCCCTGGCGTGCATATAGTTCCAGACTTGTTTCTCAAGATGATTTGTTTTTGCGGACACCTTTCCGACTTCTCCCTCTGACCCACCAATCTCCGCAGCCAACTCCTGCGGGTCCATGTCCACCGGCATACTTTGCTTCTTCAACTGCCCCTCCGCATGTGTTCGTTCAAATCTCCGCAGCCAACTCCTGCGGGTCCGTGTCCACTGGCATACTTTGCTTCTTCAACTGCCCCTCCGCATGTGTTCGTTCGAACCAATGCTGAAATGGATACGGTTGATGCTCAAGTTGCCGCTGTACCGGCAGATATTTTCGATGGGTCGCCAGATAATGGGCAGCTTTCTTTTTCTGTATGAGCCGTTCGTTAACCACTTTGCGTCGTTCGCGCAGTCCGTCGCGCTCATCTGTTAAGGCTTTGAGGCGCCCTTCTGTTATATCTTGATTTGCAAAACATATTTTACACAATTATTGTAATGGGGATTGTAATTAAAATCAATATATGTTAAAGCATTTATATGTATTATAGTATAACACAATCGTGTGAAATAGAGGCCAATCTGGGCCTTACACGTTCAGGAAAAACGCTCGTACACAAGGAGGCGGATGCCCGTGAGTCGTCCAAAGTATCTGTATTTCCGTGAAAAGCAGGAGTATATCGACTTAGACCGCCGGATGGAGTCCTATCCCATCGGTCAGTTACTTTTTTCTGTGCTGGACATCGATTGGGACGGAGTGGTCGAAGCGGCCGAGGCGTTTTTGAAAAAGCTCAAACGGTCGCGTCTCTTTCCGCACCACACCATCGGGGACGGTCTAGCACATCCCAAGAAAACGCCATATTGCATGGTAAAGACATTCTATCAGGACCTGCTTGCTCGCCTGCGCAGCGATTCCCCGGCTCTGTGCGCGCTCTTCTCCTCCCAGAACATCCGAGAGACGGACAAGACCTATGACGACGTCTATGAACAGCAGTATCAGGCAGCTCGAGCCGTTTCGCCCGACGAGGTGGCCGATGAAGAGATCCACGCAGCCAACATCGACATCGCCAAGAACATCCTGATGCTGTTTTTCGAGGACACGCCCGACGGGAACC
>NZ_JBDNLG010000110.1:0-8219 GCF_047718355.1 Ethanoligenens sp. | reverse complement strand
GAATAACCCCGATTACGGGTGCAAATGTAAAAAAATTTAAAAGTTTTTGCATACGCTATTCCAAATATATTCTGGATTGTGATAAAATAAAAGGTAAAGCAGTCATCCGTACCCGGCAAACAGGGGATTTTTACCATCCTGTGGGTCGGGGAGTGGGAAAATCATTGAAGAAATTGTTCAATGAACAGGCAATCCCGCCGTCTCTGCGGCCGTACGTGCCGGTAGCGGCGGACGAATCGGGAGTTATTTGGGTGGGCGGATTCGGACCGGATGCGCGTTGCGTGCCGGACGCGCTCACCCGCAGAGCCTATTTTCTCGCGTATCACGCGGGTGGGCGGAAAGGGGAGGTCGGTGACGGAAGATATTGAGCAGGTCTTATTTACAAAAGAGCAGATTGCGGCGCGGGTAGCGGCACTTGGCGCGCGCATCCACGCGGATTATGCCGAAAGCAATCTATTGTTGGTTGGCACGTTGAAGGGGGCTTTTTTGTTTCTTGCAGACCTTGCGCGCGCAATCGACCTGCCGTTGCAGGTGGATTTTGTATCGATTTCCAGCTATGGGGACGGTGCTTCTAGCAGCGGCGCGATCCAAATCCGCAAAGACTTGGATCGTTCCCCGGCGGGCTTTGACGTGTTAATCGTGGAGGACATCGTGGACAGTGGGCGCACTTTGGCTTATCTGCAAGACAATCTGTGCGCGCAGCGTGCGGCAAGTATAGAAATTTGCACGCTGTTTGACAAACCGTCCGGTAGGGTCGTGCCAGTCATACCGAAGTATACCGGATTTACTGTGCCTGACGGCTTTATAGTTGGCTATGGCATGGATTATGCGGAGAAATACCGTAGCCTGCCGTTTGTCGGTTTGCTGCGTCCGGAAATATATGGAGAAAAGCAAAGGCCGTAAGCTGGTTTTTTTCGGCCCGACCGTGTATAATAGAAATGAATCCATTCGAACCGGCGGCTTAACGCCGCGTGGGTTGTAACAGGATGCACAACGCAAAGGAACCTGTGTATACAGGGTTCCCTATCCTGCGGGGCGCATACGCCCGGCATCAGGGAGTGAGTTTTATTGAGCAAGAATTTTCGTGGCGCATGGGTATATCTGATCCTGTTTGCCGTATTGGTACTGGTATTCTTTGTTGTGGAACAAAATCAGCCGCAGGACAAAAAGATGGTCTATTCTACTGTGGTTGGCTATTTTGAGGACAATAAGGTTACCGATTTCACTTTGGATCTGGGCAGCGGTGAGCTGGTGGCGACGGTCGATCATTCGCAGCACATCAAGTACACGGTTTCCAACATCGACATGTTCGTGCAGGAGATCCAGCCGCTGGTCAACCAGTATAACACGCAGCATGCCAATGACCGCATTACCTACGATTATATCCAGGCATGGCAGGCACCGTGGTGGTTCGGCTCTCTGCCTGTGTTGGTGATCGCCGTTATCTTTATGATTTTCTGGATGTTCCTTATCAACCAGTCGGGCGGCGCCGGGGGCGGCAAAGTGATGTCGTTCGGCAAGGCACGTGTCAAACAGGCCACAGATGAAAAGAAGAAAACCACGTTTGGTGATGTGGCAGGTGCGGATGAGGAAAAAGAGGAACTGCGCGAGATCGTGGAGTTCCTGAAAAATCCACATAAATTCAACGAGCTTGGCGCACGCATTCCGAAAGGCGTTTTGCTGGTGGGCCCTCCGGGTACCGGTAAAACTTTGCTGGCAAGAGCTGTGTCAGGTGAGGCGGGTGTGCCCTTCTTCTCCATTTCCGGTTCGGATTTTGTGGAGATGTTTGTCGGCGTGGGTGCTTCGCGTGTACGCGACCTGTTCGATCAGGCAAAGAAAAGTGCCCCGTGCATCATTTTCATTGATGAAATCGACGCAGTGGGCCGCCATCGTGGTGCCGGACTTGGCGGCGGGCATGATGAGCGCGAACAGACTTTGAACCAATTGCTGGTGGAGATGGATGGCTTCGGCGCAAACGAAGGAGTCATTATTATCGCCGCGACCAACCGCCCGGATATCCTCGACCCCGCTTTGCTGCGTCCCGGTCGGTTTGACCGGCAGGTGTTGGTGGGTGCACCCGATATCAAAGGGCGCGAGGAAATCCTCAAAGTCCATGCGCGCGGCAAGCCGTTGGCGCCGGATGTCGATCTGAAAGAGATTGCCAAAACGACCGTCGGTTTTACCGGCGCGGATTTGGAAAATCTTCTGAACGAGGCAGCCCTGCTTGCAGCGCGTAAAAACCGCCATGTCATCATGATGACCGATATCGAAGACGCGACCATTAAGGTGCTTGTCGGTCCCGAAAAGAAATCCCGTGTTGTTTCGGAAAAAGAGAAAAATCTCACGTCTGTACACGAAGCCGGACATGCGGTGGTCACGCGGTTTTTGCCTTCGCAGAACCCGGTGCAGCAGATTTCTATCATCCCGCGTGGCATGGCAGGCGGTTTTACCCTCAATCCGCCCGTGGAGGATAAAAATTACACCTCCAAAATGGAGATGTTTGAAGAAATCTGTGTCTTACTTGGCGGCCGTGTGGCGGAGACTATCGTGCTTGAAGATATCTCCACCGGTGCGTCCAACGACATTGAGCGTGCGACCGACGTGGCTCGTAAAATGGTCACGCATTATGGCATGAGTGAGCGTCTTGGACCCATTGTGTTCGGCTCCGGCCACGACGAGGTTTTCTTGGGGCGCGATTTCGCTCAGGCGCGGAACTACTCTGAAAATGTAGCTGCCGAGATCGACAGTGAAATCAAGAGTCTGATCGATTCCGCATATGAAAAGGCCAAGGATATTTTGGAAGAGCATATGGACAAACTCAAAGCCGTGGCCGACTATTTGATGAAGAACGAAAAAATGTCCGGCACGGAGTTTGAACGTTTCTTTACCGAACCGCCGTTGCCGCCGACATCGACCGCACAGCCGGCGATGGGCTGACAGGTTTCATTTTTAATTGCAAACAGGCTGCTTTTCAATGGCTTTTAGCTGCTGAAAGGCAGCTTTTTTGCAGAGATGATGACTGCAAATGCTTTTGCCGAGGAAAAATCGCTTGACAATCTTGTGCAATGTACGGTACAGTAATAAATGCATCTGCATGGTGTGTGAAAAAACGGGCACGCTTTAAGCAGAATCCATCTTCTTTTGGAGGCAAATGAATGGCCAAGGCACAAAGCCAAATATATGGGAACGACAGCATTTCCACCCTCAAAGGTGCCGACCGCGTGCGGAAACGTCCGGGCGTGATTTTTGGCTCGGATGGGTTGGAGGGCTGTGAACACTCCATTTTTGAAATATTGAGCAATTCCATCGATGAAGCACGGGAGGGATATGGTGACCGCATCATCATCACGCGGTATGCCGACCACTCAGTGCAGGTAGAGGATTTTGGGCGCGGCGTGCCTGTGGACTACAACCAAACGGAAAAACGATTCAACTGGGAATTGGTTTACTGTGAACTTTACGCCGGTGGTAAGTACAACACACAGGCAGGCGAAAGTTATGAATATTCACTGGGCCTGAATGGTCTGGGTGCCTGCGCCACGCAATATTCCTCCAGATATATGGACGTGATTTCAAGGCGCGACGGAATGGAATATACACTGCATTTTGAACGCGGTGAGAACGTCGGCGGTTTGCAGAAAAAGAAGATAAAAGAAACGGCCACTGGCACAGTGCAGCGTTGGATGCCTGATTTGGATGTGTTTACCGACATCGACGTGCCGCTGGAATTTTATCAGGATATGCTCAAGCGGCAGGCGGTAGTTAATCCCGGTCTGCATTTTATTTTGCGGGACGAAACGCCGGACGGCTTTGAAACCCATACGTTTTTTTATGAAAATGGTATTGAGGATTACGTTAAGGAACTGGCGGGGGAAGAAGCCCTTACGCCAGTGCAGTATCTATCCTGCGAACGGCAAGGGCGCGACCGTGCGGACAAGCCCGATTACAAGGTGAAAATTGCGGTGGCGTTCTGCTTCCACAATAGCGCCAACCGCATTGAATATTACCATAACTCTAGCTTTTTGGAGCATGGCGGCGCACCGGAAAAGGCTGTTCGCTCCGCTTTTTTATCGCAGATTGATGCGCTGCTCAAGCAAGGCAATAAATATTTGAAGAGTGAAAGCCGTATCAGTTTTCAGGATATTGAGGACTGCCTGCTTTTGGTGGTGTCGTCTTTTTCCACGCTGACTTCCTACGAAAATCAGACCAAGAAATCCATCACCAACAAATTCATTCAGGAAGCTATGACAGATTTTTTGCGACACAGCCTGGAAGTCTATTTTATTGAAAATCCATCGGATGCTGAAAAAGTTGCCGAGCAGGTGCTGGTGAACAAGCGCAGTCGCGAAAATGCTGAAAAAACGCGGCTGAATCTCAAGAAAAAACTGTCCGGCTCGCTGGACATTGCCAACCGGGTACAGAAATTTGTGGACTGCCGTACACGGGATGTCACCAAACGCGAACTGTATATCGTGGAAGGGGATTCGGCGCTGGGCGCGTGCAAACTGGGACGTGATGCGACTTTTCAGGCTATTATTCCGGTGCGAGGCAAGATTTTAAATTGTCTGAAAGCGGATTATGCCAAAATCTTTAAAAATGACATCATCACCGATATTGTGAAAGTATTGGGCTGTGGCGTGGAAGTGCGCACTCGTGCCAACAAAGACATGCATGGGTTTGTTTTGGAGCAGCTGCGCTGGAACAAGATCGTTATCTGCACGGATGCAGATGTGGATGGCTACCAGATTCGCACGCTCATCCTTACTATGCTCTACCGCCTGGTCCCCACACTGATTCAAGAGGGATATGTCTACATTGCCGAATCTCCGCTTTATGAGATCAGTGATAAAGCGATGACTTATTTTGCCTACACCGAGCCGGAAAAAGCGGCGATTATCGAGAAACTCAAAGAAAAAAAATACACCGTGCAGCGATCAAAAGGTTTGGGCGAAAATGAACCGGAGATGATGTGGGAAACCACTATGAATCCCGATACCCGCCGGTTGATTCGCGTGGCGCCGGATGATGTCGAAAAAACAGCTGAAGTTTTCGACTTGCTGCTGGGAAACAATCTCTCAGGGCGTAAGCAATATATTGCCGACCACGGGGAAGAGTATATCGACCTCGCCGATGTATCTTAATAAATAGGAACAACCTACGCTGTTGTTTCGGTGAAACACGTTACAGTCATTCTGCACAGCCGAATAGGCAGGTGCTAAAATCAATATACAGACAAGGAGGGAGTGATTGAATGCCCCGTAAGGACGAACTCCCTAAAAAAAGGAAAAGCGGCGTAAAAGCGCGTATTGAGGGCGCGGGCAAAATTCTAGCCCAGCCGATCACCCGTACACTTACCGAAAACTACATGCCGTATGCGATGAGCGTTATCATTTCTCGCGCAATTCCGGAAATCGATGGGTTTAAACCTTCCCACCGCAAGATATTATACACCATGTATAAGATGGGGCTGCTGACGGGTGCGCGTACCAAGTCCGCCAACGTGGTGGGGCAGACCATGCGGCTCAACCCGCATGGAGATATGGCAATTTATGAAACGATGGTGCGCCTGTCGCGCGGCAACGAAGCACTGCTGCACGCGTATGTGGATTCAAAGGGGAATTTCGGCAAGGCGTATTCGCGGGACATGGCATTTGCCGCCTCTCGATATACAGAGGTCAAGCTTGACTCGATTTGCAATGAGCTGTTCCGCGATATCGATAAAAAAACGGTCGATTTTGTGGACAATTACGACAGCACCATGCAGGAGCCAACATTGCTGCCCACGGCATTTCCGTCTATCCTTATCAATTCCAACATCGGTATCGCGGTAGGTATGGCCAGTTCCATCTGTCCGTTCAATCTGACAGAGGTCTGCGAGACCACCATCCGTTTGATGAAAGACCCGCACGCGGATATGATGGCGCTGCTCAAAGCGCCGGATTTTCCGGGCGGTGGGATGATTTTATACAATAAGGACACGCTTCATGCCGTCTATGAGACTGGGCGCGGCAGCCTGCGGGTGCGGGCACGGTATCAGCTGGATCAGGCGGGGCGTTTTGTGGAGATCACAGAGATACCGCCTACTACCACCGTTGAAGCCATCATGGACAAGATTGTGGAGCTGGTCAAATCGGGCAAGGTGAGGGAGATTTCAGATATCCGCGACGAAACCGACCTTTCCGGTCTCAAGCTGACCATAGATCTCAAGCGCGGTGCGGACGGAGACAAACTGATGTCCCGCCTGTACCGGATGACGCCGTTGGAGGACACATTCGGCTGCAATTTTAATGTGTTGGTAGCTGGCAGACCGCAGGTGCTGGGTGTGCGCGGGCTGCTTCAGGCGTGGACGGCATTCCGGGTGGATTGTGTCCGGCGGCGGCTCCAGTTTGACTTGATGCGTGCGCAGGATCGGCTGCATCTGTTGCGCGGGCTTGAAAAGATCCTGTTGGATATCGACAAGGCTGTTCATATCGTGCGCGGCACCGAGGAGGAGGCCGAGGTGGTACCAAACCTGATGATTGGGTTTGGCATCGACGAGGTACAGGCCGAGTTTGTCGCGGAGATTAAACTGCGCCATTTTAACCGTGCGTATATCCTACAAAAAACACAGGAGATCGAGCAGTTGGAACGGGAAATTGCGGAACTGGAAGCTACGCTGGGGGATCATGCACGTGTGCTGAAACTGATTGCGGATGAACTGCGCGCGATTGCAAAAAAATACGGCAAACCGCGCCGAAGCCTTATCCTATATGATGTGGATGAGGAGGCATCGACGGCGGAGGAAGCTGTGCCGGATTATCCAGTCACACTGTTTCTGACACGCGAGGGATACTTTAAAAAAATCACGCCGCAGTCGCTGCGCATGTCGGGTGAGCAGAAACTGAAAGAGGGGGACGCGCTTGCGAAGACCACGGAAGCGTCCAACAGTTGTGAACTGCTCTTGTTCACCGATCGCTGCCAGGTCTACAAATCCACAGTAGCAGAATTTGAGGATGCAAAAGCCAGCGTATTGGGCGATTATTTGCCTGCTAAACTGGGATTTGATGAGGGTGAATCTCTGCACGCAATGATCGTAACCAAACAGTATGAGGGTTGGCTGGTTTTCCTGTTTGCGGACGGCAAAGCTGCGAAAGTGGAATTGTCTTCTTATATGACTAAGACTCGCCGCCATAAGCTGGTTCATGCATACAGCGACAAATCGCCACTGGTGGCATTGTTCCATTTGACAGAAGACAAAGAAATCGTGCTTTCGTCTTCCGCCGGACGGCTGCTGCTGCTGGATACCGGGGCGGTGCCGGTCAAATCCACGCATACCACGCAAGGCGTGGCGGCGATGACACTCAAGACGGGACAAGCCGTGACGGAAGCGCGGCTGTATGTAGAGGGTACATTCAAAAACCCGGGACGTTATCGGGTGCGCCGCTTGCCCGGTGCGGGGATGTTGCCCGCGCCGGCGGATACGGCAGGTGAGCAGCTCCACTTTTAAAGGGCGGCATCTCCTTAAAAATAACCGCCATGGTTTTTTCAAACCACAGCGGTTTACAGCCACGGTGCTTGCAAACGCATACTTCCAGTGTGGCTGCCTCACTATCATGCCCGTGCCTTGAAAATTTATGCGGATGTTAATCGGGAATGGGAAAAGAATTGCATTTGTACCTAAGGTATGCTATTCTATATTTGTATGAGTTGCAGTGGCTAAACTGCAGAAAACGGTTCGTATGTGTTCCGTTCGAGTGTGGACGACTGTGACAAAGGACGCGTGAAAAACAGCGTTTTCATAAATTGGAGTGGGGCGGGAAAAATACCGCGGAGGAATGTAGCATGAGTGTTTTGGAAATTGTAGGCGGCGCATTGCTGTTAATTGCCGCCGTTGTGCTCATCGTCATCGTGTTAATGCAACACGGCAAGACGTCAGCGCTTGGCGGTGCGATTACTGGCGGTTCATCAGAGTCTTTCCTTGGGAAAAAAGGCACAAGCACGGCGGATGCCGTTTTGACTCGTGTGACGCGCATTGCGGCGATTGTGTTTGTTGTACTTGTGGTGGCGGTGGAGATCGCCATGACGATTGCCAAGCATTAAGCGTCTGCCCCGCGGTAGCGGGGCGTTTCTTTTTTCAGTGTGTGGAGTGGCCCAACCGGGTTTTTTTTTTATGTAAAATGATTGTTTTGTTTTAAAAACTTTTCGGGGGTTTAAAAGGGATGAGCCTTTCCAAAATAAAA
>NZ_JBDNLG010000109.1:0-8807 GCF_047718355.1 Ethanoligenens sp. | reverse complement strand
GAATTTATATAATAGAACCATAGACCAATGCACAATTTCTAAATTAAATTTATTAATAGGAAGAAGGATTCTTATGAAAAAAATTCTTGCGGCATTGCTCTCTGTCGTCATACTGGTGGGAATGACCACCGGATGTGCAAGCGGTGGTTCAGCCGACAAGTCTAGCAAAAAGCACTACACTTTCGGATTCACGGCGTTCACCATGAATAATCCATTTATTACTTATCTCAATACCACGTTAAAACAGCAGATAGAGAAAAACGGTGACAAACTGATCACAACCGACCCGGCGCAGGATCCGCAAAAACAAATTGACCAGATCAATGATCTGATTTCGCAGAACATCGACGCACTTTTCCTTTGCCCGGTCGATGTCAAGGGCATTGCTCCAGCTTTGGCAGCTTTAAAAGCAGCAAAGATACCAGTCATCAATTATGACACCGCGGTCAGCGACTTGTCGAGTGTTGACACCTATATTACCACCGATAATTTCAAAGCCGGGCAGGAAGTCGGGGAGGATATGGTCAAGCGGTTCCCACAGGGAGGCGATATCATCGTTTTGGACACCCCAACCCTTGAGGCCGTCACCAACCGCATCAACGGCGTAAAAGATGCCATCAAAGGTCACAATTTCAAAATTGTGGCGGAGCAGAACGGACAATGCAATATCCAAACCGCCATGCAGGTCACCCAGGATATTTTGCAGCAGCATTCCGATGCCGTCGCTATCGTGGGAGGCAATGACCCGATGGCGCTGGGTGCCCTCTCCGCCGTCAAAGCGGCCAACGCGACCAAACCGGTCATCTATGGGATTGACGGTTCGCCGGATGCCAAGCAGCAGATTGCGGCCGGCAGCCAGATTGTTGGTACGGCGGCGCAATCACCTAAGAATGAGGCGCTCACCTGTGCGGAGACAGCATACAAGATTCTCAAGGGGCAAGCCTTTGAAAAGAGAATCAACATTGCGCCCACGTTGATCAATAAAGACAATCTTTCACAGTTTGGCACAAATAGCTGGCAATAAGCAAACAATTGTTTTGAACGCAGTGCTGAGATTTTACAGCGGATGTTTGTCCGGACTGTATTATTTCGGAAGGGAACTTGGGGGTGAAGGCTTTGAGTGAAGTATTACTCGAAATGAAAAATGTCAACAAATATTTCCCGGGCGTACATGCACTGAAAGACGTTAATTTTGATTTGAAAAGCGGCGAGGTTCATGCCCTTCTTGGAGAAAATGGCGCGGGAAAATCAACGCTGATCAAGGTGCTTGGCGGTATTTACAACATCGACGAAGGCGAAATCTATATTCAAGGTGAAAAAAGGTGCATTGATAGTGTGCAGGCTGCTAAGAATCTTGGCATTTGCATCATCCATCAAGAACTGGTGCTGGTTCCGTACCTGACCGTTGCGGAAAACATCTTTCTCGGGCGTGAATTTTCCGATCGTTTCCGCTTTTTGGATAAGGAGAAAATTTTTGAGGAAGCGCAGAAGCTGCTTGAAAAATACGGGATGGATGTCAGCCCAAAAGCGTTGGTTGCCAGCCTGACCATCGCACAGCAGCAAATGATCGAGATCATTAAATCCATTACGGACAGCACCAAGATTCTGGTAATGGACGAACCGACGTCTTCTTTATCCGAAAAAGAAGTGCAGTCCATGTTCGCTACTATTCGCAGTTTACAAAAGCGCGGCGTAGGCATCATCTATATCTCTCATAGAATGTCCGAACTGTTTGAAATATCCGACAGGATTTCCATTCTGCGCGATGGGCAGTACATTGGTACCCGTGTCACCAAGGAAACCAATGAGGACGAACTGGTTAACATGATGGTCGGGCGGAATCTGTGCAGTTATTACACCCGCACGTACCATGACACCACTGAGGACGACATTATTCTCAAGGTGGAGCATCTTTCCCATAAGGGTGTTTTCCACGATGTCAATTTTAGTGTGCGGAAAGGCGAGATTCTGGGTTTTTCGGGTCTGGTCGGCGCGGGGCGCTCGGAAGTGATGCGGTGTGTCTTTGGTATCGACCAGTATGATGAGGGCGATATTTTCATCAACGGCAAAAAGGTCGTTATCAAGAATCCGAACGACGCGATGGCGCATGGAATCGCGTTGGTACCGGAGGATCGGAAAAATGAAGGGCTGTTTCTGGTGGAATCTGTTCGCTACAATGTATCGTTCCGCGTGATGGAGCAGTTCATCAAAGGCTGTACGGTTAACAATAAAGTGGAATCGAAGATTGTGGATTCCTATATCAAGGACTTGACGATCAAGACCCCTTCCGCCCGTCAGAAAGTGAAGAATTTGAGCGGCGGCAATCAGCAGAAAATCGTGATCGCCAAATGGTTGGCAACAAGGCCGAAAGTGCTGATATTAGATGAACCGACCCGTGGCGTGGATGTCGTGGCAAAATCGGAAATTTACAGCATCATCAATGAACTGACGGCACAAGGCGTTGCCATCATCATGGTGTCATCAGAATTGCCTGAAATTATCAATATGTGCGACCGTGTGGTCATTATGAGCAAGGGCTCCGTTACCGGGCATCTTGATAAAGAGACACTCACGCAGGAAAAAATCATGCGGTGTGCGATTGGAGGGAATGTCAATGTTGGGTAATATGAAACTGTTGAATAATATGAATCTTCTATTAAACCGTAAAAACGCTCCATCGGCTGCCGCCGCGACAGGAACTCTGGATGGAAGACCCGGTGGCTATAATGGAAAATCTCTTTTGCGCAATTCTGAAAATCCCTTTCTCGCCTATTTCAAAGAGAATCTTGGTATCCTGATTGGTTTTGTGGCTATCTGCATCATTATGTCGTTTCTTTCGCCAGTCTTTTTGACCGGTCGAAACATTCTGAATGTATTACAGGCAACATCCAGCAATTTGTATCTTGCCTGTGGCATGACCATGGTCATCATCCTTGGCGGCATTGATCTTTCTGTCGGCTCTATCATTGCGATGTCCGGCGTTGTTGCTAGTATTTCCTTGGCATGGGGGCATCTGCCTCTGCCGGTCGCCATACTCTTCGGCGTTGGCTCCGGACTTGGAATCGGCATGTTCAACGGAATCGTTACGGCCAGAACTACCATTCCATCCTTCATTATCACGCTGGCTACCATGAATGTGGCGCGCGGCATTGCATATGTTGCCACAAAAGGGCAGCCAATCAGTGTGATGTCCCCTTCCTTTACCTTTATTGGCGCGGGCAGTTTCCTTGGCGTCATTCCCATGCCGATTATTTACATGGTCATCATTTTCCTTTTGGCCGAGATTATCCTGAACAAAACCAAATTCGGACGGTATGTCTATGCCATTGGCGGCAATGAGGAGGCAGCAAAGTTCTCCGGCGTCAAAACTGGATGGGTGGCGTTCCTCACCTTTTCTTTCAGCGGCCTGTTGGCAGGTATCGCAGGTGTTGTGCTTGCTTCCCGTATGTTTTCCGGGCAGCCAACATCCGGCACCGGCGCCGAGATGGATGCCATCGCCGCGGTCGTACTTGGCGGCACGAGCATGAGTGGCGGCGTTGGCAAGTTGGGTGGTACCTTGATTGGTGTACTGGTTATCGGTGTGCTGAACAATGCGCTCAATCTGCTTAATGTAAATTCTTTCTGGCAATATATTGTAAAAGGCGTTGTGATTCTCATCGCCGTGTATACAGATTATATTAAGAGGAAAAAAGCGGCGTTCTGAAAGCAGAAAATAGAACAGATTTGTTTATTCAAACCGTTATATACGGCCGACGCTGTGGCGTCATGAAGGAGAGGCAGGTATGAGCAGTAACGAAGAATTGTTGCAGGTGGCTGAAAAAGAAGAACAGGAACTTCAATTTGAGCATTTTGATAATGAGACCGCGTTGCAACTGGGGCTTCTGTTCGTGAAAAAAGCCAAAGCGGCACATTTCCCGGTGACAATTGATATAGCAAAAAACGGGCAGCAGCTTTTTCATTATGCTTTTGCGGGTACATCGCCCCACAACGACTTGTGGGTTCATCAAAAAAACGCTTTGGTAAATCGGTATTTTATCAGTTCCTTCCACCTGCGTGCCAAGAACGCGGTGGCCGGTCCGATTCTGGAAGATGAATATCACGTCGCATTTCCGTATGCGGCGAATGGAGGTTCTTTTCCTTTGATTATCCGCAATGCAGGTGTTGTGGGCACTATTGCGGTATCGGGTCTCAAACAGGAGGAGGATCACGCGCTGGTCGTGGACGTTGTCAGGGAGTTTTTAAACCGGATTGCGTAACGCGTACATACTACGGGTCGGGTTACACTTTATCCATTTTAGAAAAGTAAACAGATATTTGTAAAAACGAAAGTGGGGTTTATTATGTTTTCATTTGACGGAAAACTCGTTGTGGTCACAGGCGGTGAAAAGGGCATTGGAAAAGGCATCGTAAAAGTCTTTGTAGAGAACGGTGCAAAAGCGGTTATCCTTGGCAGGAATATCGAGGCGGCAGAGAAAACAATTGAAGAATTGGGCAAAGACAAGGTTGGCTTTATTCAAACCGATATCAGCGATGCCGACGCAGTATCCAAAGTGCCCGACATCATCGAGAAACAGTTTGGTTTAACTGATATTCTCATCAACAACGCCGGCATCGTGTCGCTTGGAAACGTGACGGAAACGTCGATTGAAACATGGGATCAAGTGATGAACGTCAATCTGCGGGGTACATTTTTGACCACAAAATATCTGATCCCGCATATGCTCAAAAAGAAGAAAGGTGTTATTGTCAACATTGCTTCCGAAGCGGGCCTGAGTGCCTTCAAGAATCAGGTCGCCTATAACACGTCCAAGGCGGCGGTCATCCACTTTACAAAGAGCGTGGCGGTGGATTATGCCAAAGACAACATCCGCGCCAATATCGTTTGCCCAGGCACGACTTATACCCCGTTGGTACAAGGACTGATTAAGAGCGGTGTCCGTCGGGAGGATATGGAGTCCATCCGTCCGCTGAACCGGTTGGGCGACCCGTCAGAGATCGCAAACGCGGTGCTGTGCCTGTCCAGCGATGAACTGTCGTATGCGACCGGCGCAGTGCTGAGCATCGATGGCGGTTATACCATTCAATAAAAACCGGACCAACCCCGGACGCTGTACAAATCGGCAGGGGGGCGGATAAAGGATTCGTCCCCGGCACTTATTTCAACACAGCTTGCAGAATCGACGGGGTTGCGCGTTCGGAACAAAAGGAGTTGAGCGGGATGCCCAAATACACAATCGGCGTGGATTATGGCAGTCTTTCAGGGCGCGCGGTTCTGGTGAATGTGCAGACCGGTGGGGAAGTCGCTTCCTCCGTTTATGAATACCCGCACGCAGTGATGGATACCAATCTGCCGGATGGCACACCTCTGGGGCATGACTGGGCACTGCAAGATCCGCAGGATTATCTTGATGTGCTGGTACATACCATTCCCGCCGTCCTGCTGGAATCCGGCGTATCCAACGAGGATGTTATCGGTATCGGCACGGATTTTACAGCCTGTACGGTTTTGCCGGTTAAAGCGGACGGAACCCCCTTGTGTTTCCTGCCGGCCTATCAAAATCGTCCGCACGCGTATGTGAAGTTGTGGAAACACCATGCAGCGCAAGATAAGGCGAATCGATTGAATGCGATTGCGATGGCGCGCGGTGAAAAATGGCTGCAAAACTATGGTGGAAAAATTTCATCGGAGTGGACTTTTCCTAAAATATGGCAGATATTGGACGAAGACCCGGAAATCTATGAGGAAATGGATCGCTTCATAGAGGCGGCTGATTGGATTATCTGGCAGCTCTGCGGAAAAGAAACGCGCAATTCCTGCACAGCGGGCTATAAGGAACTCTGGAACAAAAAAACAGGATTTCCGCCCGATTCATTTTTCAAGGCACTGAATCCCCGATTGGAGCATGTGATAGACGAAAAGTTTTCCCGTTCCATCTTACCGCTGGGTACCTGCGCGGGTACGGTTACGCCGCAAGCGGCCAAGCTGACCGGCCTGAAAGCAGGCACTGCGGTCGCGGTGGGAAACGTGGATGCGCATGTGTGCGTACCGGCGGTCGGTATTGACGGCCCAGCTAAGATGTTGGCCATTATGGGCACCTCGACTTGCCACATCATGATGGGTACCGAGGAACGTCAGGTGCCGGGCATGTGCGGTGTGGTGGAAGACGGCGTGATGCCGGGGTATTTTGGGTATGAAGCCGGGCAGTCCTGTGTCGGGGATCACTTTGCATGGTTTGTGAAGAACAGCCTGCCGGCGGCTTATTTGGAACAGGCTGAACAGGAACAGAAAAACATCCACCAGTTTTTACGGGAAAAAGCGCAAAAGCTGAAGCCCGGTGAGAACGGTCTGCTTGCGCTTGACTGGTGGAACGGCAACCGTTCGGTGCTGGTGGATGTGGACTTAACCGGTCTGCTCCTCGGTATGACGTTGCAGACAAGGCCGGAGGAAATCTATCGGGCTTTGATAGAAGCAACCGCTTACGGTACCCGCATGATTATTGAAAATTATCGGGAAAACGGTGTGCCGGTGCGGGAGTTCTACGCATCCGGCGGTATCTCACAAAAAGATCCCATGACCATGCAGATCTACGCCGATGTCATCAAGATGCCAATCAAAATTGCCGGCTCCAGGCAGGGTCCGGCGCTCGGCGCGGCAATCTTCGCCGCGGTAGCTGCGGGTGGCGCGGCGGGCGGTTATGAAAATGTGTTTGCTGCAGCCAGAAAGATGGGTAAGATCAAGGAGAAAATCTATTATCCCATCCCTGAAAATACGGCTGTCTATGACAAGCTGTTCGCAGAATACCGCACTTTGCATGATTACTTTGGACGCGGCGCCAATAATGTGATGAAGCGGCTCAAGGAGATGCGCAAGTACATTGGAGCTGAATGTTGAGCATGTTTATGGGAAATGCGTCAATTTGGTGGAAACCTATGAATGACAGGCAAATCTTTCTGCTTGTACACGGATCGGTAAATTTGCACAGAACAGGAAAGAAGGGCAGATATGCTGGAAAAATTGAAACAACAGGTTTGGGAGGCAAATCTGTTGCTGCCCAAATATAAATTGGTGGTGTTCACTTGGGGCAATGTTTCCGGTATCGACCGAAAGACAGGGTTGATTGTTATCAAGCCGTCCGGCGTACCATATGATCGGCTCAAACCGGAGGATATGGTCGTTGTTGATTTGCAAGGAAGAAAGGTCGAGGGGGCGCTGAGTCCGTCGTCGGATACGCCGACACACTGTGTATTATATCAGCGCTTTCCAGACATAGGCGGGGTGGTGCATACGCATTCTCGCTGGGCGACAATCTGGTCGCAGGCAGGACGGAGCATACCCGCGTATGGCACCACGCATGGGGACTATTTTTACGGGGATGTTCCCTGTACACGGCCGATGACGGCGACGGAAATTACGGGGGAGTATGAAAAAGAGACGGGCAATGTGATCGTAGAGACATTTGAAGGAAGCAATCCGAATGACATACCGGCTGTGTTGGTGCGGTCGCATGGCCCCTTCACATGGGGCAAGGATTGTTTTGAAGCCGTTTATCATTCGGTGGTTTTGGAAGAATTGGCCATGATGGCATGGCATACCGAAAACCTGACTGCTGTTTCAAAGAAAACGATGTCGCACGAACTGCTCGACCGACACTTTTTGCGTAAACACGGCCCCCACGCGTATTATGGGCAAGCATAAAAAACCATGGGATATTGTAACATCATCCGATTTTAAATTCATACATCAATAGGTCGAGGAGGATATTAATCATGGTAGAAAACGTTTTGGAATGGACTTTAAACGATGGGCTGAAAGTGCCTGCCGTTGGCTTTGGAACTTATCAGTTAAATGGCGCGGACGGTGTGCAGGTAATAAAGGGCGCGATTGAGGTGGGCTATCGACTGCTCGACAGCGCTTTCAATTACGAAAATGAGGGTGCTGTCGGGGAAGCAGTCCGTCAAAGCGCCGTACCGAGAGAAAAGTTGTTGATTGTATCCAAACTGCCGGGACGTCACCATGCTTATAAAGAGGCGATTGCAACCATCCAGGAGTCGTTATACCGGGCCGGATTGGATTATTATGACGTATATATGATTCATTGGCCGAATCCCAGTGTGAATCTGTATGTTGAAGCGTGGCAGGCTTTGATAGAAGCCAAAAAACAAGGGCTGATCCGATCCATAGGGGTTTGCAATTTTCCGTCGGAATACATAGATCGCTTGATAAAAGAGACAAGTGTGAAGCCAAGCATCAATCAGATTGAACTCCATCCGTATTTCAACCAGCAAGAGCAGCGTGCTTGGAATGCGGCGCATGATATTGTAACAGAATCGTGGAGCCCATTGGGACGGGGGAACAATTTACTGAAGAATGAAAAAATTGTTGCAATAGCCGCTGCGCACAAAAAATCAACTTCACAAATCGTTTTGCGCTGGCATGTGCAGCTTGGAGCAATTCCGATTCCCAAAGCGTCCTCACAACAGCATCAATATGATAATTTGAATATTTTTGACTTTGAATTGTCAGAAGAGGAAATGGGCGAGCTTCGCGCACTCTCTTGTGCGTCTGGCCGGACCTACAACCAGGACCCGAAAGTATACGAAGAATTTTAACGGATTCCCAGTGAAACGTTCTATCGTAAAAAAATACATCCCTGTACCGGAACAAATCTTCACCCGCATAGCGGGTGTTTTTTTGTATGACGAAAACCTCCGGTTATATCGGGGATTCAAAAAACTTTAACGATGAAACATTGGCAAGCAAATGCCCCATTTGATTATATCGGCAGCTTTGGTCGTTTATTGAGTAC
>NZ_JBDNLG010000108.1:0-9182 GCF_047718355.1 Ethanoligenens sp. | reverse complement strand
GTACATGCGGGACGCTGCCGACCATGACGACGCGGTCATGGTGGAGATATCCCGGCCCTTTCTTCAAAATCTTCGAAACACATGCGCCGCCCTCGGCGCGTTTCGGACGCCGCTGGCGGAGCTCGTCCGTCTGGGACTGGACCTGAACGGCGAGTTCCCGGAGCTCACACCGGCACAGCGCCTCTACTTGCTGGAAAAAAGTGAGTTGAAGTCTTTTCATTCCACCAGGAAGCTCTACGACCGCGTCCAGATCGAACCGCGCATGCTCAACTACAAAGAACTACCCATCCGTCCACGCGAGACGGTCCCGAATGAGATCATCGCGGAGATGAAAAACAGCGCTGTGGAACCGGCGCTGTTTTACCGCAGCGACGACATCCGGGCGCTGGTCTTCATGGAGTTCATTTATATGTGTTCGCAGAACCTGGCCGTGCGCAAATGCGACTACTGCGGGCGGTATTTCCTCCCATTCTCCAGCGTGTCGCTGTACTGCGACCGCATCGTGGACACCGAGCGTGGCCGAACCTGCAAAGAGATTGCCGCCATGCAGAAGTACAACCTGAAAGTGTACGCCGACGCCGCCAAGACACTCTACCGCCGGAACGTGAACGCCTACCAAATGCGATGCCGCCGCGCACCGGCCTGCTATCCGCATGAGGAATACGAGCGCTGGAAGGTGGACGCCAGGAGATACTTGGAGCAGGTGGAAAAGGGCGAGATCTTGCTGGAGGAGTTCCGGGAACGGGTAGCCATACCGGACGTCAAATGACTGTCCCACCTCTTTTCGATACCGGAAACAAATTTTAATCGCATAGCCTGTATGCTCCGATCCAGACGGATAGCGCATCTGGAACGGTCTGTATCAAAAATATCAGCTTGTTTCACACCGACATATAGAAAGGATGGATTCTTTATGCCGCGTAAGAAGGAAGGACGTGCCGCGCAGGGTGGCGGCACCATCCGTAAGCGCAAGGACGGTTTATGGGAAGCACGTTCCACCGTCGGCCGCGATCCCGGCACCGGCAAGCAGGTGCAAAAGTCTGTCTATGGTCACACACAAGCCGAAGTGCGGAAAAAACTGCAATCGGTCTGCGTATCTATTGATGACGATATCTACATGGAACCGGCTAAAATAACCTTTGGTGAATGGCTTAGTGTTTGGGTAGAGGAATACACCGAAGGGATAAAGCCGCTCTCTAAAGTATCCTATAAACAGCATATCTAGAACCATATCAAGCCCGCCTTGGGCGCGGTCAAGCTCTCCGCGCTTACCGCCCCGGAAATACAGCGTATGTATAACCGGCTGCACAAGGCAGAAAAACCGCTCTCGGCAAAGACTATACAGAACCTTCATGGTGTGGTGCATAAGGCTTTACAGCAGGCTGTGGAGATCGGCTATATAAAGTTCAACCCATCGGATGCCTGTAAGCTGCCGCGCATCGAAAAAAAGGAAATCAAGCCGCTGGATGAGCAGGAAATTGCATTGTTCTTGAACGCTGTACAGGGCCATCCTTTTGAACGTATATACATTGTGGACATTTTCACCGGTATGCGGCAGGGCGAAATATTAGGACTGTCTTGGGACTGCATAGACTTTGATAAAGGTACAATCTTGATTTACCGCCAACTTGAAAAGGTCGAAGGTGTTTATCAATTCGGTTCATTAAAAAACGGAAAAACCCGCCGCATCACTCCGGCACCCTCGGTTATGAAGGTGCTGCTGGAGCAGTGACGGGTTCAAAATGAATGGCGGCTGAAAGCCGGTGAAGTGTGGGACAATCCGGACAATTTAGTCTTTACAAATGAAGTCGGGGGTCATCTGACACATGTCACGGTTTATAAAAACTTCAAGCGAATCGTCAAAAGTCTTGGTCTGGAAGAAGCGCGCTTCCATGACTTGCGACACACCTATGCCGTGGCATCTTTGGCATCCGGGGACGATTACAAGACTGTGCAGGAAAACCTTGGCCACCAGACGGCAGCCTTTACTCTAAACGTGTATGGTCACGTTACAGAAAAGATGAAGGAGCAGAGCGCACAGCGCATGGAAGGCTTTATAAAGGGTATAACGAACCTGTAAAGGGTAAACCAAAGGGTAAAATCAAATATGCAGAAACGAAAACAGCCAACAAACCGCATACCTATGCGATCTATTGGCTGTTATTCTTGGCGGAGAAGGAGGGATTTGAACCCTCGCGCCGGTTTCCCGACCTACACCCTTAGCAGGGGCGCCTCTTCACCACTTGAGTACTTCTCCGTATGGTGAAACATATAAAAGGGTTGCATATAATAAAATAACATGAAATCTTTATGGACAAAAGGTTGTCCTACCAGATAAACGGGCTATGCCCGATGGCGGAGAGAGAGGGATTCGAACCCCCGGCCCTTTCGGGTCACTGGTTTTCAAGACCAGCGCCATAAACCACTCGGACATCTCTCCGTTTGGAATGCCGACATAAATAATATCATACTGTTCAAACACTTGTCAACACCTTTTTATGTAACGCAAAATATTTTTTCACAAAACATCCTGTCCACCTATAAGCAGGATGTACCTTCATCTTACATTATTTTCAGATTTGCAACGTGCAGACAGCCATGGATGGATGCTAAAAAGTTGTTGAAACCGTGCCATGAATTGAAAAAGCGGTGCATTTTGTGTATACTATATATAGCATATAGTCCTCTTGCAAGGGATTTATATTTGCAGGCCCAGCACCATCATCGGTTCCAGTTTCTGGTAGATAGCAGGGCATTGTTCAGGCGGCAACGGATTTCTCCCTTTGCCCACCTCTACAGTAAAACCCGGGCGGCCGAATGTTTGGATAAACCAGTCCTTAAACCCACCATGTGCCGCCATGCCCGTTGGTGTTTTGACTGCATATCCCGCGCTTTCACCCAGAAGCACCGCCATGTGATGCGCAGATAGCGGCGTTTTAGAACCATAATTCCAATACAATTCCTCTCCTTGGCTGTGGAATGCAATCGTCTTTTCAAATGGTATCCGGCGGCATAAATTGCAAAGCGCGCGCGTTTCCGGCTCGCTTTCGGGGTTGTAGCCGCCGAATTTTCCGGGTCCGGGACCGTTGATTCCGTGTTCAGCCTCTTGCTGTTTTAACAGGCGGAAACCCGCGTTGAAATTATGGTTCAAATCCACACCACGGGCATTTGACTGCCAGTAGGATGTATCGCCTCCGGAAAGGCGCTGCACCGTTTTACTTGCAGCTCCCGCAGTCTGTGCACCGTGAAGGTGGATTTCAATGCCGTCTGGATTGAGCATCGGCAGAATAGCAAGCGCGTTGCTTTTTAAAAATGTTGCGGCATCCAGCCCATGCAGCAGTTCTTTTTCCTGTGCACTTGCGCACAGGCGGTCTGTGAAACGCACCAGCAACATGGACGTAATATATTCCAGTGCGTGTACACCACCGACATAAAGTGCTTTATAGGGTCCCTGCCCTAACAGATATAGAGTCAGCGGACGCCCAAGTACACTTCGCCCGATTGTCATTGTATGAAAGAACGCATAGCGCGTTTTGAATTTACCCGTTGCCGCTTGCAAATCTTCCGCTCCAAATGACATGCGGTCATCAAAAACAGTCTCCATCTTCCGTTGCTCCTGTCTGCTTTTTATTGAAAACATGCGTGATCTTCGCGCTTCTTTTTATCGTATGCGGCGGAACACATCGGGAGAATCAAAACATGGCTATGACCGAAAGGATTTCTACGACATGAAATATGAAGAAAAAATGCTCGACAGCCACTTGCTTTATGAAGGACACATCCTGAAACTGCGAAAAGACAGTGTTCTGCTGCCAAATGAGCACAAAAGCACCCGTGAAGTAGTAGAACATCCCGGCGGCGTCTGTGTAGTCGCTGTCACGGATGATGGCGAGGTGTTGCTTGTGCGGCAGTTCCGGTATCCATTCAGCGAGGAATTATTAGAACTGCCTGCGGGCAAGCTGGAATACGGAGAAGATCCTCTCGAATGCGGCAAACGCGAATTACGTGAAGAAGCAGGAGCTTGTGCGACGCAATACACGTTTCTTGGGAAATTCTATCCGACTTGCGGCTACAGTAACGAGATTATCTATCTCTACCTTGCCAAGGGGCTGACGCTTGGTGCACAACATCCCGATGAAGATGAATTTCTTGACGTTGTTCGGCTGCCACTAGAGCAGGCTGTTTCCATGGTGCTTAAAAATGAGTTGCCTGACGGAAAAACGCAGGCCGCCCTGCTCAAAGCCTTTTTATTGGAGAAACAGGAACATAGACAGCACTAAGTTCTTTCATTTGTGTCAAAAGGCTTGCCAAACGGATATATTTGTCGGATAATAGAAAATATTCTTATGGGAGAAAAGGAGGGAGCGCTATGCAGCTTCATTTTTATAAAATGCAGGGAATCGGCAACGATTATGTGTATATCAACGCCACGAAAACGACCATGTCGAATCCATCCGCTTTGTCCAAAGCGGTGTCGGATCGGCATTTTGGCATCGGCTCAGACGGGTTAATCTTACTCCTGCCATCCACTGTGGCCGACGTGCGTATGCAAATGTTCAATGCAGACGGCAGTGAGGGGAAAATGTGCGGAAACGGCATCCGTTGCGTAGGCAAACTCGCCTATGAACTGGGCATATGCCAAAGCGAATCCATGACGGTCGAGACGCTTTCCGGAATCAAGACATTAAAATTGCAGGTGGAAGACGGAACGGTTTCCAGCGTATGTGTGGATATGGGCAGCCCTTCGATGGAAATCGAAAAAATACCTGTGCGATATACCGAACGTCGGATGGTGGAAGCCCCCATCACCGTAGACGGGTCGACATATACCATCACCTGTGTTTCCATGGGCAATCCTCACGCTGTAATCTTCACAGAAGGCATCGACGATCTGGAGATAGAAAAGGTTGGGCCGCATTTTGAACACCATGAGATGTTCCCAGAAAGCGTGAACACCGAATTTGTTGAAGTGTTGGGAGACCATCAGCTGAAAATGCGCGTCTGGGAACGCGGCAGCGGTGAAACACTGGCCTGCGGCACTGGTGCGTGCGCCAGCGTTGTGGCAGCCTGCCTAACCAAGCGCTGCCCACGCAACGAAGATATCGAAGTGCTTCTACGAGGCGGCGCGCTCTCAATCCGCTGGGATAACGACCGCGTTTGGATGACCGGACCCGCCGAGCTGGTCTTTACAGGCGACATTGAAATCGACGTATAAAAGAACTGCCACGTTGCCGGTTTCAAATCAACAGGAAGAAAAACAGGAGTGAGTGTACATGGCATTTTTTAATGAGAATTATACCAAATTAAGCGAAAGCTATCTTTTTGCCACCATTGAGCAACGGGTAAGTGCTTATAAGAAAGCAAATCCGGATAAGAAAGTCATCAGTCTTGGAATCGGCGATGTGACCAAACCCCTGCCAAAAACTTGTTTGGACGCCATGCACGCGGCAGTGGATGAAATGGGGCATGCGGAAACATTCCGGGGATATGGCCCGTATGAAGGCTATGCATTTTTGCGCGACGCCATCTCCGAAGGAGACTATAAATCACGCGGTATTGATATCGCGTCGGATGAGATTTTCGTCAGCGACGGTGCAAAGGGCGACACCGGTAACATCGGTGATATTTTTGCGCAGGACAATATCGTGGCAATCACCGATCCTGTTTATCCGGTCTATATTGATACCAACGTGATGGCTCACCGTACGGTGAAAATCATTCCCTGCAAAGAGGAAAATGGATTTGCACCGTTGCCGCCGTCTTTTCATGCCGACATAGTCTACCTCTGCTCGCCGAACAACCCCACAGGCTCTGTATTGAGCAAACCGCAGCTGGAGGCCTGGGTGGCCTACGCCAAAGAAAATCAGGCTGTAATTCTGTATGATGCGGCCTATGAGCGGTTTATCAGCGAGGACGGTATCCCCCACTCTATTTTCGAGATTGAAGGTGCAAAAAGTTGCGCCATTGAATTCCGCAGTTTCTCAAAAACAGCTGGTTTTACCGGCACGCGCTGCGGCTATTGCGTCATCCCTAAAGATTTGATGCTGACAGCCGGTGGAGAAACCGCCCCGGCTAACAAACTTTGGCTCCGGCATCAGTCCACCAAATATAACGGCACCTCTTATATCATCCAGCGCGGTGCGGCAGCAATCTTCACGCCGGAGGGACGCAAAGAAGTTACCGAATTGATTGATTCCTATCGTGAAAACGCGCGTGTCATCCGTGAAGGACTGCTTGCTGCCGGTTTCTCATGCACCGGTGGGGTGAATGCACCGTATATCTGGCTCAAGTGCCCAAAAGGTCTGACCTCTTGGCAGCTGTTTGACGAATTATTGAACAAAGCCTCTGTTGTCGGCACGCCGGGCGCGGGCTTTGGTGAGATGGGCGAAGGGTTCTTCCGCTTGACCTCCTTTGGCAGCCATGCGGATACAGTAGAAGCCGTCAAACGGATTGAAGCCGCTTTTCACTGAATAATTCGCAGACATCTTTTAAAGCGAATAAGCCAACCCATATAATTAAAAGTGCCGCACAGAAATTCTGTGCGGCACTTTTAATTAGCAAACATGATTGCTTGATTCTGTAAGGAAATTGTTTATGACTCGACAGGAGATTTGATGTCCGCATATTCGGGATGTTTTTCAAACCATTTTACTGCGTAAGAACAGGATAGTACCGCTTTTTTTCCTTGCTGCCGTAACTGATCGGCAACGGCCTGCATCATTTGACCGGCCACACCCTGTCCACGCAAGGATTCATCCACAAACGTGTGATTGATATCCACCAATCCTTCTCCGACCGCAGGAAAAGTCACCTCTGCAACGACCTTTTTCATCCCATCCGCAACAAACACGCGATTTTCTTCCGATTGCAGCTGCACATTGCACACCCCTTTTTACAATATTCTTGTTTTTAGTGTACATCTATCTGCATAAAATAACAACCGGTTTCAGCCCGTTCGTAATGTGGGTTCCTGCTCGCTGTTTGGGCGGTCACTGTGCATGGTTGGACATTGGTCGTTTTCTTTGCGACATTTCTGACAACAGTTCACACACAACGGTGCACCGCAAAAAGGAATTGCATCCGTAATTTTTCCACAATAAGCACATTCGATCTCCATATCTGCTCCCTGTCTATTCCAAATCTTTTGTTTTGAGAACGCTATCGCACCGGATACCGCGTCAAAATAGAACAACAATGCATTTATACAATTATTCTTTATTGTACCCGCCTGTCACGTTGTTATGCATGATGCTCTGGAGGGATGTCAGCGGCACCAAAGACTGTCGCTCACATAAAATGAATAAAATCCAATTATGATGGGAGCTAGAGCCAATGTGCACGGCTATTACATTGCAGTCCTTTCAGGGTGAAGCCTACCTTGGTAGAAATATGGACTTTTCTTACTTACTCCAACCCCATTTTTATTTTGTACCAAGAAATTACCAATGGACAAATATGATAGTACCCCAAGATATCCGCAACCCTTACAGTTTTATGGGAATTGGAGAGGAACTGGACGGGATGCGTGGCTTTTTTGATGGGGTCAATGAACATGGTTTTGCAGCTGCCGCTTTGTACTTTGCCGGATATGCCAAGTATGACGATACCGTCATACTTGACGAATCGTCCATTCAAGTAGCATCTTACGATTTTCTCTCGTACATTTTGGGGCATTGTGTGTCGGTAGAGGACTTTATTGCCCAGATGAGGAATATTCGAATCATTGGAACAGCAGATCCGTTGACGCAAACAGTAGCTCCGTTACATTGGATCGCCGCGGATCGTTCCGGAAGTTGCATCGTTTTGGAGTTAACAGACAGAGGGGCGGAGATATTCCGCAATCCCATCGGTGTTTTGGCCAACAGCCCTGATTTACGGTGGCATATGACGAATTTGCGCAACTATATGGAAGTATCGCCTCGGCAACTGGAGAAAAATGTTTGGGGCGGCATTCAACTGTTGCCTTTTGGTCAAGGCGGGGGAACGGTACCTTTGCCCGGTGGGTATACCTCGCCGGAGCGTTTTGTCCGGACAGCTTATCTGAAAACGCATGTTCCTACACCGCAAAACACCGAGGACGCAGTTGTCTCTTTCTTTCAGATTATGAAGAGTGTATCCATCCCTAAAGGGGCTGTTGTGACCGTGCGAGATACAAATGACTACACACAATACACTGCTTTCATTGACTTGCAGACTTGCAGCTATTTTTTCAATACATATGAAAACCTGCAAGTGAGAACGGTAGAATATCCTATTTTCCAGGAGTCATCGGACGTGGTGTATGATTTAGGGAAGATAACACAGAATATGATCTTTGAAAAACTATGACCTATATTCCTCACGATGTATCGATTATCAGTCTTAGCGGAATCATTAGAATGGTCTCTGTACTCTTTAATTGTACTGAGATCCACAAAGCAGAAGGGCGTTCCGTAATACGGAACGCCCTTCAAACATATCACATTTTATTTTTTACTGTCCTGATTGCGAATCTCAACTCGCCGAATTTTGCCGCTGGTCGTTTTAGGCAATTCCTTTAAAAATTCAATGATACGCGGGTATTTATACGGTGCGGTCTGCCGTTTTACATAGTCTTTTAATTCTTTTTCCAGTTTTTCAGAAGCCACATAATTGCTCGTGAGGACAATGCTGGCTTTCACCACCTGCCCGCGCACTGGATCGGGCGCGCCGGTCACAGCACACTCCAAAACAGCAGGATGCTCCATCAGCACACTTTCAATTTCAAAGGGCCCGATACGGTAACCGGAGGACTTAATAAGGTCATCCGTACGGCCGACATACCAATAATAACCATCCTCATCACGCCAAGCTGTATCACCCGTATGGTAATATCCGTCATGACAAGCCTGCGCGTTTCGTTCCGGCGCGTGATAATATTCCTGAAACAGCCCCGCCGGGCGGCCCTGGCTGATATCCACCACAATCTCGCCGACTTCGCCGTTCTGCACCGGTTTGCCGTCTTCATGCACCAGTTCAATATGGTAAAGCGGGGTCGGTCTGCCCATCGAACCAGGTTTTGGCGTCATACCCTTTAGGTTCGCCAGCATGACAGTGCTTTCGCTCTGCCCGAACCCCTCCATCAATGGAACGCCGGTATACTCCACGAACCGGTTATAGACCTCTGCATTGAGTGCTTCGCCCGCGATGGGCGCGTGTTCAAT
>NZ_JBDNLG010000107.1:4338-9267 GCF_047718355.1 Ethanoligenens sp. | reverse complement strand
AACCTCCAACAGAGCCGCACATTCCGCCGCGGACGCACCTTTCAATGCGACAGCCATATCACGCATCTTGATATTCTTACATACCTTCTGCAATAAACGGGCCGGCAACCGCGGCAGATTCTGAAAGAGCAATTCGTTTCCCTCACCGGGACGCTCATCAGAAAAGACCATTTGCGTCACCTGACGGAGCTTTGCCTGATCAAGCGCAGGAAAATTGTCAATGTTTTCCTGCCGTTCCGCGCAGGCTGCGTCCTTTGCGACCGCCGGGGCATTATCCTGCAAATCCGCTGTCAGCGCCTCACGATCAAGGACACTTCCAAAAATGATTTCAACCAGTGAATCCGCGAAAATCTGTGCGTCTTTTTGATTCTGCACATCGGCCTGACACAAAGTCTCCGTCTGCCGCTCCTGTTCACCCCGCAGCAACGCCTGATTACGGGCACGCGCCTTTTCCAATTGCCGCACAGCCTCCCGCTCACCCTGTTCGCGCCCGGCTGCCTCCCCTGTACGCATTCCCTGCGCCTTTGCATACAGGTAGGTGTTCTGCACCTCTGCGCGAACCTCCTGTTCCCTTCGAAACCACGCAGTGCGCTGTGTGGCTTCCGCCCTGTTTCCCGGCGGCAGGATATCCGCCCGCAGCAAAAGTGGTTCTCCTGTTGTCACCATGGTGTTTTTCCACACATTAGACAAGGATATCATCCTTTCCGCCGCGCCCGACAACAATTTCGTTGGCTTCTTCCAGCTTCCGGATCACCTGTACGACCTTCTGCTGCGCTTCTTCCACCTCGCTGAGCCGTACCGGACCAAGGAACTGGATTTCTTCCTTGATGGTATCCTGCATCCGCTTGGTCATGTTCTGGAAGATCAGATCGGCCACATCTTTATTTGCACCCTTGAGCGCAACCACCAATTCTTTCGTATTGACCTCGCGCAGGAACCGCTGAATCCCACGCGAATCCAAATAGATGATGTCTTCAAACACGAACAACCTGCGTTTGACTTCCTCGGTAAGTTCAGGATCCATTTTGCTGAACTCATCCAGAATATATTTTTCGGTAGCACGATCGACACGGTTGAGAATCTCGGCAATGGATTTGACGCCGCCAATCTCGGTGAAATTGGTACTCACCACGGTGGAGAGCTTGCTTTCCAACAAGCTCTCCACCTCTTTGACGATTTCAGGAGACGTCCTGTCCATAACCGCAATACGTCTGGCCACGTCGATCTGTTTTTCGCGCGGCAGCTCCGCAAGGATCGCGGCTGCCTGTTCGGATGTGGTATAGAGTAGAATGAGCGCGATGGTCTGCGGATGCTCATATTGGATGAACGAAAGCAAATCCTTGGGGTCGGCTTTCTTTAAAAATTCAAAAGAATGCGCGTGGAGAGAGTCGGTGATCCGGCTGATAAGCTGCACAGCCTTCGCATTGCCATACGCCTTTTCCAAAACCTGTTTGGCGTAATCAATCCCGCCGTCGGAAATATATTTCTGTGCCAGACAAAGTTCATAGAATTCGGAAAGGGCGGCGTCAATCTTGACGGAATCCACCTGCTGGATGGAAGCGACCTCCACGGTGAGTGTCTCCACTTCATCGTCTTTTAAATACTGGTAGAGACGCGCCGCCCGCTCCGGTCCAAGAGAAATAATGACCAGCGCAGCCTTTGTTTTATTGCTCAGTTTCGCTTCTGCTGTTGCTTGCGGCAAATCCTCCACCCCCCTGCCGGAAAATTGTCAAAACGTTCGCTTAAAACCGGATCATCCATCTTTCAGCCAGTTGCGCAGCAGCTGTGCCACCAGTTCTGGTTTATTATCGGTAAACTCTTCAATTTGCTCTTTTACCGGGTTTGGCGGCATTTCATCCAGTTTCTGGTTGAGCTGCAAAGGCACTCTCGCTGCCTTGGGACTTTCGACCGCCTGCTGCTGTGCCTGTGCCTGTTGCGTCAAACGCTCGGATTCCTCCTGCATGGCTGTTTTATGTTTGCGCCCCCGCCGCAGGAAAATAATCAGCAACAGAATGAGCACGACCGCGCCAACGCCAGCAGCCGCAGCTATCAGCAGATTTCTCGGATTGGACAAGACAGAACCACCGCTGCCGGAAGAGGAATGGCCGCTGCCGGCGGACGAACTGGTGGATGCGAAACGCGTGAGCTGCACATTGACATTGTTCGGCGTGGTACCAACTGCATACGCCACAAACTGCTGCACCTGGGTGGGGTCTATTGTCGCGATCTCTTGATTTGCACTGTTCAGTATGATCCCGATCGTTAAGTTTTTAATAGAGCCGCCCTTATCCTGCACCTGCTGCTGCACCTGATTGTATAAAAAGGTGGTAGCGTTGTTCTGCTGTGTAATGACGCCGGAAACATCACTCGTCTGACTTCCCGTGGTATAGTTCGGCTGTGCGCCGTTCACGCCTACCGTGCCGCCCGATGATGCCATTCCGTTTCCCGAAACTGTGACACTGGAGCTGACGCTGGAGGGAAGGCCCTGCCCGTTGTTGGGACCGGAATATGTCGTCGTATTGGTTGTGGTCGCGGTAAAGTCGATGGTAGCGGCAGGAGACACCTGGATATTGCCCGAACCATACACCGGGTTGAGAACGGAAAGCACTTTCTGCTTGATTTCGTTTTCCACCTGTGCACGAAGCGTCAACTGGTCAGAAGTCGCTCCGGATAAAGAACCATCGGCGTTGTTGAGCGTATTACCGTCGCTGTCGATGACCGTTACGTTATCAGCGGTGAGCTTGGACACACTGTGTGAAACGATGTTGACAATACCCGTCACCTGCTTTTGGGTTAAGGTGACGCCATTTGCAAGAGTGAGTTTGACACTGGCTGTCACCGGCACCTGATCCGAAGACAGCACATAGGTATCGTCGTTGCCTTGTGTAACAGTTACGATTGCGTTTTTGACACCGGGAATTGTCTGAATGGTGTCCTGCAACCGATTTTGTATTTGATAAAGAGCCAGCATTTTTTTGTCATTGTCTGTCATGGCCCATGTATTTCCACTCTCATAAATGGAATAATTCAGCGTTGTCTGTGGATATCCGTCCACGGCAAGTTCCATACGTGCTTGATCCGCAACCGATTTATCTACATAAATGTCGTTGTTTTCAATCTTATATTTAAACCCGCGTGTCTGCAAATCAGTCACAATCTGACCCGATTCCGCGTCACTCAAGCCACTGTAGATCAGTTCATACTGTGTCCTGGTCAAAAGCATGTCCGCGGCCACAGCGCCCACAATGACGCCTGCGACCACCACGATGAGCAGCACCCGTGCTTTCACGCTCAAGTTGCTCCAAAAACCTTTTATACGGGCCATCGCTTTTTTCAGGCCTGCATCCATTGCCACACCCCCTTATCAAGCATTCGTCTTGTTACACCTGCATGTTCATGATAGTGGTGTATGCTTGAAGGGCATTGTTGCGGACACTGGATGCCAGTTGAAGCGACACCTGTGCCTTGCTGCTGTCTATCAGCAATTGTGCTGGATTATCCATCTCGCCAGCCGCTGCCTTCACGATATCCGCCTGAAACGCCGCATCGGTCTGATTGACTCCGCCCACCAGCTGATTATAGATATCTCCAAACATCTGTGTGCCATCGGTCGTCGTATTGGAAGCCCCTTGTGACGCGTTCAACCATTCGGCCGGATTAGAGGATGCAATTTGGGGCAACATTGAAATATTCAAAATATGTAGCACTTCCCTTTTATGTTAGTCAAATCGCAAAATAATTTTTTATCAGGGTCTAATGATGTTTGATTATTTACCGATATCCAAAGAAGTAGTTGTCATTCCTTTCAGCGCATTAAACGCCGTAACGTCCGCCGAATAGGAGCGGGAAGATTCCATCAAATCCGTCATTTCCGTGACGGTATCGACATTTGGCAGCCGCACATACCCATCAGCACCAGCATTGGGGTTAGTGGGATCGTAGGAAAGTTTAAAATCCGACGTGTCGCTTTGTATCGCATCCACCTGCACACCGCCCGGTCCCTGTCCGCTCGCCCCCGCCAAATAGTTGTCAAAGGTCTGTTGCGTGCGTTCTGAAAAGACGACTGTTTTGCGCTGGTAAGGCGTTCCGCCTGCTGCTGCCGTCGTATCTTGGTTGGCAAGGTTTTGCGAGATTACATCCATCCGCAGACGCTGGGCCGTCAATCCGGAACCCGCGATATTCAATGCATTCAAAAACATGGTTATGAACCCCCTGCTGCTGTTTTCAGCATGGAAAGCTGATCTGAAACGCCTCGTGTTAAATAATTGTATTGCAACTGATTGCGCATCATTTCCACCATCTGGTTTTCCATATCTACCCCGTTCGCATCAGAACTGCTGATCACACCGGAATCCACTTGCACCTTCGGCGAAACATTGGACAGTTCGCTCGTGTTCAAATGCCCGTCAGCAATCGCTTGACCGAGTTGATCTTCAAAAGAAACACTCTTTTGCCGATAACCCGGAGTGTCCGCATTTGCAATATTATCGCTGATGATGCTACCGCGTTGCCAGAGCGCATCGATGGCTTTGGTTCCAACATCCATAGAAAGCATATTTACAGAACCCGACATTACACAATCACCTCTCCTGCCAACCAGTTTCACGGCATCTTTGTCTCATTGCTCTCTGCCTATATCCCGTTCAAAGTGAACCATACCGGCTGCATAACCGGGTCTTTTGTTATAGTTTAAGCTTTCGACCCTATAATACCAAATTCTACTTTTTACACATGCTTATTATACTGTGTTTATATACCACACGCAACCATCTTTGCGATAAAACCAAAGGGCGTTCTGTTAGGAAACAGACCAAAGTCATCCGCCCTGTTTCCCTGCGTATGTGTGGCCTGCATCTCATCGTGCTGTTTTTCTCAAAAATGCCCATTTTTGAGAAAAACACTGTCAACATTTTGTTTAGTCAATATATC
>NZ_JBDNLG010000107.1:0-4328 GCF_047718355.1 Ethanoligenens sp. | reverse complement strand
ATAAAATTTTTACATTCTTTTGTCGAATTTTGTCTTTTGTTTTATAATTTCCCTGCTATTTGATCTTAAACAGGTTAATTTAGACAATGTATACATTGCTAATTGACAATTAGCGATCACTAGTATATAATGAATTCCGCATCTCGAGGCGTAGCTCAGTTTGGTAGAGTGCTTGGTTTGGGACCAAGATGCCGCAGGTTCAAGTCCTGTCGCCTCGACCATGCCGAGTGTTCTTATAGCATTTGAAAGTGCTGTAAGAACACTCGCTTTTTTATATGCTTATCCTGCCATCTGCGCTTGGGAGTAGCTTACGGCTACTCCTTTTCTCGTCTGTATCAAAACGTCCGGCTCCGACAGAGATGAAATATCCGGTATTTCAATGGAGCCGATACAATTATAATGAATAGTCAACTTCTGAACATATACGCCGTTCACTTTTTCAGCCTGATGAACTTCAATGTGATCGATCAGTTCATTCAGCATACGCGGCGTGAGCTTTCTGGCTCTGGTATATTTACGGACGGTGGTCATAAACATATCTGTGCCCACCGTCCGTCGGCTTTCCTTGTCAAGCTCGGTTCTGAGCGTTTTTATCCGACCTACCAGTCCGCTCTGTTCATCTTCATATTGCTTAGTCATTTTTGAAAACCGTTCGTCAGAAATTTTACCGGCCACGTTATCCTCATACATTCGATCAAACAGCCGGTCAATCTCCTTATCGCGGGCTAATAGTGAATTGTATTCTTTTTGCTTTTTCTGCCGCTCGAGTTCCACAGTTTGCTGAGAATGTCCCATAACCGCTTTGACAAATTCATCCTCATACTTGCTCGCAAATTTTGTGAGCCTGCGGATTTCTCCCAGTACGACCTGTTCCAGAAAGTCCACACGGATGTAATGGGTAGAAGTGCAAGTACCCCGATTGCCTTTGTAGTTGGAACAATTAAAATATTTGATATCCGGATTGCCCTGATTGAAGTGATAATGCAGATTGTGTCCGCAGTCAGCACAGACAAGCAGACCGGAGAACATATTGGTTTCTCCCTCATTGGTTTTCCGCTTGCGGATTTTACCGCGTTTCTGCTGTACCTTTTCCCATGTTGCGCGGTCAACGACCGGATCGTGCACATCCTTAAAGATAACCCAATTGTCACGGTCGTTTTCAATCCGTTTCTTATTCTTGTAAGATTTGCTGTATGTCTTGAAATTGAGTACGTCACCGCAATACTCCTGCAGAGAGAGAATCTTGGTAATGGTAGAACTGTTCCACTTCGTGGGTGGTGCGTCTTTATGCTTGCCGGGGCGGTTGACACCTCGTGTCTGCCAATAAGATATTGGAGTCAGGATACTATCCCTTTCCAGCGCGGCGGCGATTTGTTCCGGCCCAAAGCCGTCCAGCGTCATTTGGTAGATGCGGCGAACGACGACGGCGACTTCCTCGTCCACAATCCAGCGCTTGGAATTGTCCGGATCCTTGATATAACCATAAGGCGGTTGTCCCATCGGTTCTCCGGCATTTCCCTTGATTTTATTGCTTATGCGCCGTTTTTTGCTGATATCACGGGCATACCACTCGTTAAACAGATTGCGAATCGGTGTCAGTTCATTCTCTCCCTCGGCGGTATCCACATTGTCGGAGACAGCGACAAGCCTTATGTCGTGATCGGGGAGAAATTCCTCCGTGAGTTTTCCAACCTCAATGTAGTTTCTGCCCAAGCGCGACATATCTTTTACGAAAACAGCCGCTGCATGGCCTTCCTCAAGTTCTTGAATCATCGCCACAAAACCGGGCCGCTCCATTGTGACACCGGAAATGCCATCGTCCGAGAAGTGGACAAGGTTGGTATATCCCTTTTCTTTGGCAACCTTGATTAAAAGTTTTTTCTGATTGCTTATGCTGTAGCTTTCACCCTCAAGATTGTCATCGCGTGACAGCCGCTCATAAAGAAAGGCTGTGTCTTCCCGGTTCTTTCTCCTATTTGACCGTTTCATAAATTCTCCTTTCCGGCAGTCAAATAAGCAGTATTTACAGGGTAAGGTATATCATATTGACCGCCGATTGTCACGCTTGCCGCATTGTCACTTATTATCAAAGCCGATCTGCGTCGGCCCTCATCAGTTTCATTAAAATGGTTCCTAGTGTGTCATGCCCTTCTGTTTGAAAAACGGGTTCGACAATGAAAGTCTTGCCGTTCACCTTATAGGTAGATGTTTTATCTAAACGATTGTGTCCGGAAGCGCCGGGCGGTATATTGCTGTTGCAGGCAGCAAATTTCGCACTTCTCATCGTAATACCTCCGTCTAAATAAAAACAGCCGCGCCGTCTATTTTCATATTTGCATAGCTCGACAGGGCAATGTATGGAATGACGGCGTCGCTTTTTTTCGTAATTACAAACAGATAACCCGGACGGGCGGCGGCTTGTCCGCCCCGTAGGAATTTCACCTTTCCCCATTCTGATGGCAAAGCGTCCTCATTGCCTGCGACGGCTCACGGCCTAAATGGCCGCTTCACGCTCGGACTGTGACTGAACGCAAGTATCCGGGTTTGTGTGCTTTATCCGGCGGGGCCAAGTCCCGGCCCGCCTGCGGCATGAGCCTTGTCGCTCGCTCCATCCTCTGGCAATGGAGGTCATGGCGGGCCTGTCGCTCGGCACACGTACCCTTCGTATCCGGGTATCTTTTTATTCAGCTTTCAAAGTACAGCGAGGAAAAAGTATCCTCTACTTATTAGGACGGAAAAAGGCGTTTTGTGGCCTCCCTCCTCCGGCAATTTTGCAAAAAAACATCCCGCAGCTTTTTTAAACTGCGGGATACCTTTTTTATATCGACAAGCTATTCAATTTCCGGCGAAAGATTTCGGAACAAATCGCAATCGTAAAAATCTATAATACACAAATCCAATCCGTCACACAGCTTCTTGACCGTGACCGCACTCACATCCCGGCGCTCCGGCTGCAACATGCTGTATACGGTCGAGGGCGTGACGCCAGCCAGCCGCGCAAGCTGCGTATAAGATATGCCGCGCTCCGCGCATAATTGCCGGAAGCGTTCCGCAATCGCGTCTTTAATCTTCATTCCCTCACCGCCTTTTCCGTAATCTCAAAACAAGCATAACAATTTACACGCAGTAACGTATACGCGCTTGCGTGTAATGCGCTTTTCTGTTAAACTGATTCTAAAAAGGAAACGGCCCCGTCCAATGACGGGGCCGCCCGGAAATGCCGGTTATTCGGTGAGATACTTTTGCAGTTGGATAAGGGCACGCTCAACGGAACGGCCTACCGTTCTGAAATCGACTTGTTCCAGCTTGGCGATCTGGCGGTATGTCAGGCTGTTCACAAAATGCAAAAGCAGCCTCCGGCGCTGTGCTTCGGGAAGCTTGCCGATAGCCGCATAAAGCTGCCGGTAGCTTTCCATTTTCATTACGAGATCGGCGGTGTCCACCTGTGGATGATTCATAGCCGCGTCGCTCAAACCGCCTATGAAATCCACGTAATCAAGATGTCGCCTGTCTTGCCGCCTTTGGGAACGGATTTGCCGGTCGGACTGCTCCAACAGTTCTTTGACCGGGGTTGAAACTTCAACACAAATCCTGTTTCCATTGGCGGTTTTGTATGTGATCGTTACAAGGTGCTTGTCCATTATGTTACCTCCGTTCAGTTTAGTCGTGGGTTGACGGCTGATGAACGGAGGGCGGCGGAGAACGGCAACCGGGGAAGATGTACCGCGAAGGCCCAGCGCGAACTTCGGGCCAACTTGGCCCGAAGTGATGGGACTTATCCCGCAATACCGCAAAAAGGAATAAAAAAGCACCTGTACGGGGAGGCCCCCGCAAGGTGTTGGATGGGAAATGAGCGCAGTATTCGCCCACAATTGTTTCTGAAACTTTTTTGAAGTTGTAAAAGATTAAGCTGTCAGCTAAGCCAAACCGTTACGACGGGGTAACGGTTCCTCCCATACGAGAAACAGCGACTTCGGGCACATAAAAGCCTCCTGTCCCAAAGCCGCCGATAAAAAAGAGCGCAGTTATTACGCCCTCCGTAATCTCATTTTTGAAAAAGGACACGGCGGCTTTAATCGCATTTTTAAGATATGAATTTGTTCATCGGGCCAAATTGGCCCGATGTAAACTATGAAACATAAAGAGGTCAGAACCATCGCGGGTTCTGGCCTCTTTCTTGCAACCCGGCTGTCATAGTATAAACACCTTAGACCCGCAGCTTTGCGCCCCACGCCTTTCGACGGGTTTGCTTAAAATATTCATTTTTGCTATAATTATAAATTTACTACTTTAAGATTGTTCTTATTTTTGTTCAAATTACTATTTGT
>NZ_JBDNLG010000106.1:0-9351 GCF_047718355.1 Ethanoligenens sp. | reverse complement strand
TATTGCGGGTGAGCTGATAAACAATAGAGCCTACCATTTCTAGATGCGCCAGTTCGTTGGCACATATATGTTATCAGTGATTATAGACTATAATGTCACCTCACTGTCTGCGCAAATTCTCTAGACGGGAACTGATTCCGCACGAATATAGGAAAAGCCCGCTGTAAAGCGGGCTTTTCAGCGGTGGAGGTGAGCAGAGTCACCACAAGGTTCAAAAAATTCTAGTTAGGAATACGATATATTTAAGTGACTATCGAAAATGTGTGAAAACCGTAACTTTGGGGTGTTCACACTCTGCACCATTCTTGACTTCTCCACAATATCGGATTCGTGCTTATCCACTAGGGCAATGGTTCGCTTGAGGAAAAAGCCGATGATGCCAACGGTGACGGACAGTGCCAATGGTGCAATTGCATTGATCCATGGGGTCGCGTTCATAGTGATTGCTCCGGTCTCCGATCTTTCACTGTTGTGTATACTCGCTGTTGCATGGCTTTGCGGGGGGGTGCTCATACTATATAGCGTTTGCGCCGTGAAAAATAATGAGCGGGTGCGATGCGGACTGTGGGAAAAGTCTGCCAGATTGCTTTTCCTCTGCTGTTTTTTATAACGGTAGAAGGTACGCTAGCTCTTATCAGCAGTTTTGGCAGCCGGTCGGTTGTTTATAAAAACTGTTGAATAGCAAATGCCCAACCGTCTGCGTCATTTGTCCGTGTGATAAAGTTGGCAGTCTGTTTGATAGCGTCCGAAGCATTGCCCATTGCCACGCCGATGCCGGCAAATGCAATCATATCCCGATCATTTTCCCCATCACCGATTGCGAGGATGTCTTTCGACGAAATGCCATATCGCTTACACAAAAATGAGACAGCCTGCCGTTTGCTTCCGTCTTTCGGTACGACTTCCAGATAGGTTGGTTTGGAGCGGTAGCAGATCAGGCCGGCGTGTGCCTCTTGTTCCACAGCCTGTTTCAATACGGTGATGTCATGTGGGGCTGCCATGAAAAGAATTTTGTTAGGACCAGTATGCGCTTCGTTCCATTGCCGGAAAACGTCGGGAAACGGTACAATCTCCGGTACCAAGCCGGTGATGTCGGTTTCCTGCTGCGCCCATGCGTCCGGCTGTTCGATGATCCAGTGGTTCTGCCGGTAAAGGCTGGAATGTATATGCAGTTGGCGCGCGGCGTTCAAAATGTGTTCTGCTTCGGAAAGAGGTAAAAACCGGTTGAAAACAGCCAAGCCGTCTTCCGTAATCAGGGCTCCACCGTAGCAAATCAGCGTATCCGGTAAAGACAGTGCCAGACGAATAGGTTCCATCCCTTGCGGCATCCGAGCGGAAACAAGAACAATTCTGATGCCTTGCGCCAGTGCTTCGGCGGCTGTCCGGCGCGTGGTTTCAGTCAGCTGATGGCTGGTGTTCAAAATGGTTCCATCAATGTCGGAACAAATCATTTTGCATGGCATGACGTGTCGTCACTTCGATTCGACCAGTTTTTGGATACGCGCCACGTTCTTTTTGCCGTGGCAGATGCTTAGATGCACCAGAAGTGTGCCAACCGCGAATAATCCTGCGGCCGCCAGCCCGATAACACCCACGGCGAATGGGAACATTTTGTTGATCAACCCGCAATAGGCGAGAATCAAACCAAAAGCTGAGAAGATGGAGGCGTTGAGCCGCCATTTGACCAGTTGCTTCAGCGCGCGTGTCTGCATGGCGGCCTCTTCACGCAATTGCTTGCATTTTTGAAAATCCACATGAATCAGATTGTCCTCGTGAATGCGGTCTTCGCCTTTTATTTTTGCAGTATCCATCATTGCTTTGCTCCCATTCTCTGTAGACGGTTTGGTTTAGTATTTGAGGCCCGGATTGAAGAAACCTACAAGGCAGCCGAGGAACGCAACGACTACAAGCAAAAGCATCACGATGACAGGGGAAAGATTCTTTTTGGTCATCAGCCACCAGCAAAGGATGACGAATCCGGCAGTCAACAGGCCGGGATAAATATTGTCTAATGTTTTTTGCAGATCAAGAATGGTGACTTTGCCGTTGACGATCGTCAGCGCGGTTTTGACGTGAATCCACGAGGCGGAAACGCCGCCGATAACGATGGTGCCAATCATGGTTACCGCTTCACGCACAGCATTTGCTTTTTCACCGACGAGAATCTCCACGGCCCGCCCGCCGAGCTTGTAGCCGAGACTAAACAGAAAGCGCATTCCAAAAATAGCGATCAGGTTCCATACCACAATGTAGAAGATGGCGCCCAGCGGGGAACCGCCGGTGGACATGCCCAGCGAGACACCCAGCAGAATGGGAATGAGTGTGCCGACAATCAAGGAGTCGCCGATGCCTGCGAGCGGGCCCATCAGGCCTGCGCGGATCGCGTTTACGGCTTCTCCGTCAAGAGGTTCGCCATTTGCTTTGGCTTCTTCCATACCAACGGTCATGCCTACAACGACGGTGCCAATCTGCGGCTCGGTGTTGAAGAACGCCCGGTAAGTCTGCATGGCCTCTTTTTGTTCTTCTTTGCTGTCATATAGTTCCTCAATGACCGGTAGCATCGCGCACATGTAGCCAAAGGTTTGCATATGCTCCTGCGAGAAGCAGGTCAAGTTGCCGTAGAACCATTCGAGAAAGGACCTGCGCAGTGTTTTCTGGGATACTTTTTTCACAGGCGTTTGAATCGCCTTTTCAGCAGTAACAGCCATTTCAAATATCCTCCTCATCATCGTCGTTTTCAGCAATATCCTGCGACGAGGTTCCGATTGCCGCCTTTTTCTTCATAGCAACCAATTGAATATTGTAGGTAATGACGGCGAAGAACCCGGCGACAAGGGCAGCCGATACCAGATTCAGTCCCATGACGGCGCAAAGGGTGAAGCCGAAGAAAAAGCTGAGAAAATGTGCCGGTTTGGTGATGACTTGCTTGAGCAGAATCGCGATTCCGACTGCCGGGAGGAGACTGCCGAGTGTGAACAGGGTCTTCATGGCGAGACCATCCATCGGCAGATAGTTTTTAATGACGCTGACCATGTTGGAGCCGAGCATCGTGATGGCAAATGTGGGGATAAAGCTGCAAATGATGTGGGAAATCCATGGAAGACCCTTGTTAACCAAATACACTTTCCTTAGATCACCATTGTCAATCGCTTTCCAGCCGATATGCTGCCAGACCAGATTGATGGTGGCGGTCAGGTAGAATAACACCGTGCCGAGCGTGCCCACAGCAGCGCCCAAGCTGGTCGCCAGCTGTTGTGCCTGCGTTGTGTCGGGGGCAATCCCCAACCCTTTAATTGCCATGATGGCGAGTGGAATGCCGATATAGCTGACAGCGCGTACATCAGCTGAGACCGTGCCGCCTGGTGTCACAAGCGCGATGTAAACAATCTGGATGGCCGCACCGACGATGATACCTGTTGTCACATCCCCCATGATGAGACCGACGACCAGACCGGCGACAAGCGGTCTGCCAAGTGTGTAGTTGCCGATGGTGGTTCCGCCAAGACCTGGAAGACTTGCCAAACACGCAAACAGACCCAATAAAGCTGCCTGCAAAATGTTAATGGACATGGGATCACTCATCCTTTCAAATTACCCTCAGATTCAGTGCTTACGATTTATAGCCAAACTGTCCGCGGAACTTTTCCCACGGGCCGATAGCCGCCTCTTTGATCAGGGCAAACTGTATTTTGTACCCTGATTTGTAAATGTGCTCCAATGCGTCTGCTTCTTCCTGCGTGATGGATTGATTGTTGCCAAGCTTTGTGGTGCCGGGGCGATCGTTGCACGGCCCGATAATGACTTCTTTCAGACCCGGTTCAAATTTATCCTCCGCCAAAATTTTTGCCATCGTGATCGGGTCCTTCGTAATGAGGAAATAGCGGCTGCTGGAATCCAGCACTTTCTGGCATTTGGTTTTCCATTCCTCATAGGTCCAGACAAAGGTTTTTTTTCCGATAGCGGCATTTTTGTATGCCGCTTTGAGTACAGGGGTGTTCGCGGCCTTGTCGTTGACGGCCACGATGCCATCACAAGGATATTCGAGCGCCCAGCGGGTGCAGGTTTGACCGTGTACCATCCGGTCATCTACGCGGATAAATGAAATGGACATGTTTTGTTCCTCCTTGGCAGGTAGATTATCGTTTAAATTTCATCATCTTCGCCGATGTCGAGTTGCATGGTCCGAAGCTGGTTATGCGCCTCCTCCAGAATCGCTTGCGCAACCGCTTCTTTGTCCAACAGATCTTCGTCCAGCATAGCTGCCGTCACCACCATCGGTAGGTTCATACCCGCGATAGCTATCACATTACCCATCAGTCCGCATTCGGAAAGCGTGTTAAGTGCATTGGTCATAGGCGAGCCTTCCGCTAAGTCGGCCAATAAAACAATTTGATCTTCCTGCGTGATGGCCTTGATAAGGGAACGAAAATTTTCTACAAAACTGTCGGCTCCCATTCCGTCCAACATCCCGGTGCAGAGCAGGTTTTTTTGTGAGCCGATCAGCATGGAGGTCGCGTTTTTTAAACCGGATGCAAATTCCCCATGGCTGACAAGTATAATATATCTCAAAAATTATCAACACTTTCTTGGTATTTTGTTTCTTTTGACTACACATAGTTTAACAAAAGATTTACACATTTTCATCTGTATTTTGTCATTATTTTCGCATGACAATTGTCATGTTTTATGGAGGAGGCGTTTATCAAAGCAGTATTCCATTTTTAACCAAGACAGCAATTGTATTTATCTCATAAAAATGCGCCTTGAAACGGCTTTCGAAGCCCAATCAAGACGCATTTTTTGTGCAGCTATTTTGTAACAGTCTCCTTGCGCAGAGGCGGCATTAAAAATGGGAAAATAATTTTTATTGCTCCAGATAATTTAGGATATCAAGCCGCAGCGTGGAAAGTGCAGGCTCAATTTCCTGTCCGCTGGAGATGAGCGTGTTGACGCGGCTGTCTGCCAGTTGGATGGCGCCGTCGTATTTGCGAAATTTTGGCGCTGTCACAGCACTTTTCATGATTTCGTCCAGTGTGTCTGTGTTGATGCCCTGTCCATCCAGCTCGTTTTCCGTGAGCAGGGCACGCGTCTGTGCTGATTCTGTGACCTGCTTCAGAACGGAGACACCTTGCGAATACTGAAAAATTTGCTGCTGCGTTGTCGTATCAGCAGTCAACATTTTCAAGAAGTCCCATGCAAGGCGGCCGTGCCGCGTTTTGGCGCTGATACCCATCAATAGGGTGTTCAATTCCGAAACATTGCCGCCGCTTGGCCCGCTGGGCATTTTGATACAGTCCCAGTCGAAACCGGTGTATTTTTTGATACTCCACGGATACGGTTTGTAGGTGCGATAATCGGAAAACAAAAACGGGCGGAAAGCGACTTGACCCAAGTCGAATTCGCGTGAAGTGGGTGCCGTATTGCCAGACAAAGCCGACAGATCTTTCATAAACTGTACTGCACTCACAACCCGAGAGTCGTTGATATGACAGGCGGTACCATCCGCATTGAACAGAGACACCCCATTGGCATAGGCGGCCTCTTCCCAGGTGTAGCCGTAATATCCAAACTGATCCGGGTGTCCGTTACCATTGGTGTCGCGTGTTACCTGTTTGCAGATACGGTAAAAATCGTCCCATGTCCAATTGTTGTTGGGCAGCGGGATACCAGACTGCTGTAAAAGCGTCTTGTTGACGAACATCATAACCGGCACACTCTCGTAAGGCAGAGCATATTGTGTATTCTGATACTGACCGGCATCGTAGGACGCAGTATAATACATGCTGGGACGGACAGTTTTATCTGCCGCAATCAGGCTGTTCAAGGACTTGAGCGCACCGATGGAAGAAAAGGTGTTGAAGTCGTTCGGCTGTACCATAAATACGTCCGGCGTCTGCCCCAGTAGCATTTGTTCGGACAGCCATTCCGAATAGTCTCTTTTTAATATGCCGCTGGTATATTTCACATGTACGCCGGGGTGTGTTTTTTCAAATCGCTGGATGGTTTGGTCAATAATGCGGTAGCAATTGCCGTTTGGAACATCCCAATAGCTGCCGGCCATCATGCCAAACGTGAGGACGGTTTGCTTTGGCCAGAATGCCCACATCAAAGAACCCGCAACCGAGAAGACTGCCGCAATGACAATGACAGTCAGGCGCCGCCGCTTCATGGTGCGTCCTCCGGTTCTTGTACCAGAATGCCACTCTGTGTGGCCAAGATGGCCAGTTGTGTGCGGTCGCGGAGATCCAGTTTACTCAAAATGGCACTGAGATAATTACGTACTGTCCCTTCGGAAAGGCAAAGCTTTTGTGCAATTTCCTTATTGGAAAGGCCGCACCCGACTTCCCGTACAACTTGCTTTTCAGTGCGGCTGAGCAGCTCCAGATTTTTTTTCGTTGTAGGGGTAGAGAGATTACTTTGTGCCATCTTGGAAAACATGTGAACAACCTTAGTGGCGATGCCGGGATTGATAATAGCCTGCCCCGCCGATACTTTGCGGATGGAATCGGAGAGTTCCTCCATGGAAACACCTTTGAGTAAATACCCGCTCGCCCCATATTTGAGTGCACTGAAGATATAGGTATCCTCGTCAAAAGTCGTCAATACAATGACTTTGATGTGCGGATAATTTTCTTTAATAATTTTTGTACACTGTACGCCGTCGATCTCCGGCATACGGATGTCCATTAATATCACGTCTGGCGGTTCTTTCCGCACACAGCGCAACACTTCGCGACCGTTGGAGGCGGTGTCGGTCACCGTCATGTCTGCATTTGCCCCCAGCACAATTTGTAAACTCTGCCGGATCAGCTCCTGATCATCGGCAATGAGAACCTTGATCATCCTTGTTCCCCCCAACGAATCGGTATGTTAGCAATCACCGTGAACCCGTTGCCGCTGTTATAAGAAATATTGCCGCCAAGCAGGGCGACGCGTTCCTCCATATGCTGCAACCCAAATCCCTTCTGGATATACGCGCAGCCCACTCCCGTATCTCGAACGGTAAGTGTCAGCCATTTTTCCTTGCGCGTCAGCGTGACAAAAATTTGTTTGGCGCCGCCATGCCGGATGGCATTGGTGATGCTTTCCTGCACAACACGATAGACCGTATCCTCCTCATCCGGGTCGAAATGCAGCGGACCGGCCTGATTGTCGCAAGAGATTGCCGTCTGTGTGGCGGTGCCTGTCTCAGCGACCATTTGGCGCAGGGCATCTTCCAAAGGGAGGGTTTCCAATACATCCGGGCGCAGCTTGGTGACCGAACGGCGTACATCCTTAATGCCCTGTCTCGCCACTACGGAGATGCGTGCAAGCTGTTGCTTGGTGTTCTCAGGTGAGATGTCAACCATGGTTATGCAGGCGTCGATGCCTGCGGAGATGCCGGTGAGCGCGTGCCCAATGGTGTCGTGGATTTCCCGTGCAAGACGATTGCGTTCTCGCATTTCCGCGATTTTCTCCGTTTTTTTTGCATAATCCAAAAGTTGCGTGTTCATTTGCTTTAGCTTTTCGTTCGCATGATTGACGCGCTCGTTGAGCATACGGATACGTTGCGTTTCTTTTTGCTGGGTGCGCATGAGCAGCAGCACATAGAGCAAGAATAGAATCAGATCGACGGAGGAGAACGCGCTGCGGATGCCGAGCAACAGGTTTTGCAGTGCATTTGAATAGCCGATGAGATATTGTTGGAAAGAAATCATGGGAATTTGGAGGGAAACAATATTGTAATCTGCAAAAATGTACAGAATCAAAGAAATTGCCAGTAGTGTCAGCCGTTTTTCCTGCGCTTGTATGCCGGTCATCAAGTCAATGACAATCAGCAGCAAAATCCCGCTGTAACCCATGTCCAGCGCCATCAGTATGGTAATGGCCAGCACTACTTCGAGCGCTACGGCGATCCATTTGATATTGGCGTGTTGGGGCAAATGTAAACGTTTATAGAACAAGATGACAATAAGTGTTAAGTAGCAGCCGAGAGCCAGTAAAGCCGAATTCCAGGGCGAATGGGGGACGGCAGAAACCTGATTGAGGAACGTGCGGGCGGTACCGATTGCACACATCAAGTAAGATGCGTGGATTGTAACAGCACATATGAACACCAAAGCGACGAGGTTCCAGATGCATAAAAGGACATATATGGAGAAAAGACGCTTATACATGTTGTTTTCGCCCCTATTGCCAACTATTTGTTCCAAAATCAACTACGTTTTCCTGTGTGACCAATTCTACTGGCACGGTGACAATCTGGTCATATGGTTGTCTGTTGATAATGCGGTACATCTGCTGTACGGCCTCTTTTCCGATCTTGGTGGGGAACTGCGCGGCTGTGGCAGTCATATTCCCCTCGGCGATCATGGCTTTTGCCTCGGGGGAACCATCCACACCGTAGACGAGTACCTTTGAAAGCAGACCATGATCTCTTAAAGCGGCCATGGCGCCCAATGCACTGGGGTCGTTCAACGCCATCACGACATCGGGTTGAGGCGCCTGCCGCAGCAGTGTCTCTACAATAGGCATGGCCCGCTCCAATTGTCCCAGACAATCACCACGCCCGACAACTCGGAATGTGTTGTGCCCTTTTAGAGTATCTTCAAAACCGCGGATGCGATCGGTGGCCGACTGGGCGCTTTTTTGCTCCAATATCAGGATGTTGCCACCAGAACGTGTCTTTAAAAGGTTTTGTGCGCAAAGAACGCCCGCGCCATAGTTGTCGGACGTGATGGTGGAGACGACCAGTGCCCGGTCAGAAACCTGAGAATCCACAGCGATAACCGGGATGCCCGCTTGTCGGGCTTCCAGCAGGACGCGATGCAGTTGCCCGACATCCACCGGCGTTAAAAAGATAGCGCGCACGTGCATCTGAATGAAATCCTCAATCTGTTCAATCTGTTTTTGCACATCCAGAGCGGGATCACGGCTGACCAGCGTATCGCCCTTGGCCTCCAGTTCTGAGCGAATCTCAGCGTCGATGATCTCGTAAAACGGGTTGTTCATTGTCATATAAGTCGCGCCGAATTTTAGCCCCGATTTAAGTGTTGATACCGGTTTGTTGTTGCGCACAAAGGCGTTAATTGTGCCCACCAGCAGCACAAGAACCAGACAGGCAGAAATCAAATACAACCGTTTGTGAAAAAATCTGCGCATAAGAAGTCATCTCCTTGCCTGCCGGTTTGTATGATATGACATTGCTGTACGAAATGCATGTGTTCTTAGTATAGCAGACTCTTTGGGTCGTTACAATGTCTGGAGTATGGTCTGTTCATCTGCGGTCTTGCGGATAGCGTGACGGTGCTGAAGCTCCCTCAAAATCAAAATTGATCAAAGGATGCCCAGATGATCAAGCAGAATTTTGGC
>NZ_JBDNLG010000105.1:0-9631 GCF_047718355.1 Ethanoligenens sp. | reverse complement strand
GCTTTATGGTAAAGTTAAAATATAAAGAATATTGAACGAAGGGGTTAAATAACCGTTGTTGTTATAGACGGGGATTAACCCCTTTTTTTAATCTACATTGGTGGCGCTCGTGGTATACTGGGCGAACAAGGAATCGTCTGGTTTGGAAAGGAGGAATGCTCGGTTGAAACTGATCACTGTTTCCGGACCGCCGTCATCCGGCAAAACATCCGTGATTCTGCGCACTGTGGAGTTGATACAGAAAACCTATCGCGTCGGTGTGGTTAAATTCGACTGCCTTTCTACTTTTGACGGGGAACTTTATGAAAAACAGGGTATTCCGGTCAGGGTAGGCCTGTCGGGAGGTTTGTGTCCGGATCATTTCTTCATCAGCAATATCAGTGATTGTCTGGACTGGGCTATCCGCGAGGGGCTTGATCTGTTAATCAGTGAGAGTGCCGGACTCTGCAACCGTTGCTCGCCTCACATCCGCGACCTGACTGCTGTTTGCGTGATTGACAATCTGTCGGGGGTGAATACACCGCACAAGATTGGGCCTATGCTTAAGTTCGCCGATATTGTGGTGGTGACCAAAGGGGATATTGTGTCTCAAGCCGAACGCGAGGTGTTTGCATTCAAGGTGCGGCAGTCTAATCCGCGTGCGCGGATTGTGTTTTTGAATGGCATCAGCGGGCAGGGCGCGTTCGATCTTGCCAAGTTGTTTGCCGACGCGCCGGATACCGATACCCTTGAACAAAAACACCTGCGTTTTACCATGCCGGCTGCGCTTTGCTCCTATTGCATGGGGCAGACTCGTATCGGTGAACAGTATCAAATGGGTAACGTCAAGAAAATGAAGCTGTGAGGCACAAAAGCATGGAAGAACAGAAAATCACAAGCCTGTTGCGGACAGCGCCTATCGGTGAACTGTTAACACGGTACCCCTATATCGGCGAAATGCTGGATTCTGTGAAAATCGGTGTGCCGGATATATCCATGACCGTGTTGGAATTGCTTTCGTCGGTGCCGGATGCTTATTATGAAGATTTCGCGCTCAGCCGTACAAAGATGGCAGAACATATCTTCTCCTATATAGAAGAGGCAGAGGCGGAAACCACAGAAAGCTCCTTAAAGGTGAAAACGGTTACGGTAATCGGCGGGCATGATAAATCAGGCCGCGCGGAGAACTGCACGCTTACCCTCACACGCGGCGATATCGTTTGCATTGTCGGCCCGACCGGTGCAGGTAAGAGTCGCTTGCTGGGGGATATTGAATGCATGGCCCAGTGCGATACGCCTACGGGGCGGCAGGTGCTGATAAACGGAGAAGTGCCGGAGGAAAAATATCGCTTTGAAATCGAACATAAGCTGGTGGCACAGCTTTCCCAGAACATGAATTTTGTTATGGATTTGAGTGTTGCGGAATTTACGGCACTGCATGCGCAAAGTCGCATGGTACAGGACGAGGCGGAGGCGGTTCGACGCATCCTCGACTGTGCCAACGAGCTTGCAGGCGAACAGTTTGCTGGGCAGACGCCGCTTACGCAGCTTAGCGGCGGGCAGTCCCGCGCACTCATGATTGCCAGCACGGCATTGCTTTCCCGCTCACCCATTGTATTGATCGACGAGATCGAGAATGCGGGAATTGACCGGCAGAAGGCGCTGCATTTGCTGGTTCAAGAAGAAAAGATTGTTATGATGTCCACGCATGATCCTCTCCTTGCTTTACTGGGCAGCAGGCGTGTCGTTATTAAAAATGGCGGTATCGAGGGCATTGTGGAAACGAGCGACGAGGAGCGTGCAAACCTATCATATCTGGAAAAGATAGATGAGGGGTTGAGTGAGCTGCGCGGACGTATCCGTCGGGGGGCCAAAATCGATTTCGACCTGCGTTCGCTGTTTGAGCAATAGAAGGTTGCGATAGCATCATGCTTGCAGGATTTTGCATGGAATTTGAAAGGAAGATGGAACGATGGACAAAACACAGACGATATCCGCGTTATTTGAAGATTCTGAGGTGTCCGATCAACTGGATTTTTTCGGAGAGACCGTTTGCGCACTGAAACCTGCTTTCCGGGAAGGATATAATGAGGCAGCTGCCATTTTCCGTCAAACGCAGGGCCGCAGTATGCGCGGCTATCTGCCTGCCATTTGCGGTTGTGACGGCATCAAGGGCGCTGAAAATATTCACCGTGTGCGGGAAAACTATCACATTGACCAAATGCCGGCGGTGATTTCGTCTTTCAAATTGGGCAGCTATTTTTTCAGCCCGTTCCTCACCAAGTGCACCGGAAAAGGATACTTTGAACAGCTGAACTTGCCGATACACCCGGTTTTTGAAAAAAGCGGCCTGCGTGATCCAAACGGGGAATTTCACATTTTTTCCGTTCTGCCGTCCGTGTTGCTGGTTGACAAAAAACGTCTGGGTGACCGCCCGATGCCGCGCTTGTGGAGCGACTTGCTTGACCCGATGTTTGCAGGAGAAGTGGCGTTGCCCTCTGCACACGATGCGATCTCCCCAATACTTCCGCTTGCCGTATTGCGCGACCACGGCGAAGAAGGTTTGGAGAAACTTCGGCGGTCTGCACACAGCATGATGCACTCTCAGGATATGATTCGTAATGCGGGTAATAAGGTGGCCGGGCCAACCATTTTTGTGGTCACATGGTTTTTCGCGCAGGCTTGTCCGCACCCGGATGTTGAGCTTGTCTGGCCGGAAGACGGGGCATTGGTTGAACCGTCGTTCCTGATGGTTCAAAAGGGCCAGCAGGACGTATATCGCCCGCTGATAGATTTTATTGCAGGAAAAGCATTTGGGGAAATATCGGCAGAACACTGTTACCCCGCGGCCAACCCTGAAGTGGAAAATCATCTGCCCAAGAATGCGGTCTTTAACTGGCTTGGCTGGGATTTTCTCCGCTCTGCGCCTTTGGAGGATCGTATTACGGAGATCAAAGCGCGTTTTGCCGATTTGAATGTTTGAACTTTTTAAAGAAGTATGAACCGTGCTAAACTGCTTGTTGCCGGATATGCGGCCCGCAGATAAACCAAGGTAAACAGTCATAAAAACGAAGGATACATTTATGCGCGTAACAATCAGCGATATTGCCAAGGCGGCCAATGTGACGCCGTCTACCGTGTCGCGCGTGGTTGCAGGCAGTTCTCTTATCAGCGTGAAAACGACGAATAAGGTCCGCAGGGTGATGCGGGAGATGGGTTACCACCCGAACATGATTGCGCGTTCGCTGGTGCGCCGTTCCACTAACATTGTCGCCGCGCTTTTGCCGGGCAGCAGTGAACAGGTGTTTCAGCATCCATTTTTTTCCGGTCTGCTGCAGGGTGTTATGTCCCAAGCGAAAGCGCATGGCTATGAAGTTATACTTGCCAATATCGACAACGAGGCTGAAGAGCAGTTGCTGGTCGAGCATTTTATGGGCAGCGGCGTTGCAGAGGGCATGATCTTGCTGGTTTCCCGTGTGGGGCAAACCAGCTTGGAGAGTGCTGTTCAGAGTGCTTTCCCGGTGTCCATGGTTGGCCGCCCAATAGATGCATGGGTCGACCGCATCAGTTGGGTGGACAGCGATAACTTCGCGGCCGGGTATAATCTCACACGGTATTTTTTGCAAAAAGGGCGGCGGCAAATTGCATTTATCGGTTTGGTGTCGGATATTGTGGTGACAATGGACCGATTTGCGGGATATAGGCACGCGTTGAAGGAATCCGGCATCCCGCTCGATGAGCGGTTGGTGGTGGAAGGGCGCTTTATGGACGGCGATGAGCATTTGCTGACAAAAGAGCTGCTTGCGCGCGGTGTGCGATTTGATGGCTTGATAGCCGCCGATGATTATCAGGCATTTGCAGCAATCAAGTTGCTCTCGCAGAATGGACTGACGGTGCCGCGTGATGTGGCGGTTGCAGGGTTTAACAATGTGCCGCTGGCTGAATATTTTTCCCCGTCTCTTACCTCAGTGGATGTGCGTCCATCCTCTATTGGAGAAAAAGCGTTCGATTTGCTTTATCAGCAGATAGAAAACAAGGCTGGCAAACCGCTTCATGTCATTGTTCCCACCGCGTTGATTCCGCGGGCATCAGGCTGATTTTTGTCTTTGTGATTTGAAGAGTAAAAACCGTTCCGCATTTAAGCGAGCTGTGTATAAAAGGTGCCTTACATTAGATGTAAGGCACCTTTTATGTTACGTAATAATAGAATGGAAAAAAGCCGTGCAGAGCGGTAGGTGCGGTCTTTATGCAAAAAACAGCCCGGAAACAATGCAGTTTTTACTGACCATATCAGATATTCTTATTTTTATCTATGCTAGTGTAACCGTACATCGATTTGACGAATGGAAATATTTGATGCAAATTTGTGGGTCTTTTCTTTAAAAAACAGGAATAGGATTGCTGCGTGCACTTACAATAGTATCAGCCTGTTTGTTTGCGGGTAAATGAAATGTAAGGCATGGTATCTTATATTTTACTTTTAAATGTACGCGTTTTGTTGTAGAATAAGATATGGGAAGCGATTGGATGAAGAAAAAAATGGGAATCAAGATCGCGGTGGGGCTTGCCATCACGACCGTTATGATTTATATGGCAGCGCGTGCGCTTGGCGGATTTGATCCGCGTATGCTGTTCAGCAGCAATGTCAATTGGTGGCTTTTTTTGTCTGCCGTCTTGTTGTTTGTCGGCGGGCAATTTTTTCGTGTATTTGTGTATCCATATGGGATTGACCGCAAACTGTCGTTTGGAATCTCGTGCCGTATTGTGTTGGTGGGAAATATGGCCAATCTGCTCCTGCCGCTGCGTGCGGGCGAGGGCCTGCGGTTTGCGTTCTTTCCGCCGCGCTATAGTGCGCCCAGACGTACCCGCTTGCTGATGATGCCGGGCGGCACGGATGTGGTCGTGATCTTGCTGCTGTCCATGTTGGCCGTGCCGCTTGCCGCTGGCAATATGCATCCAAGCACGGTGCATATGCTGAAAATGGCTGGCATTATTCTTGCGGTTTTAGCCGTCGCGGTGGTTGTGGTGGGTCTTCTGGTCGGTCGGTTTCGCCGCATGATCCATCGGTATTGCACATTGGGGTTTGCGCGGACGGTGGGGTGGGTTTTTTGCTCATGGGTGCTGCTGCTTATTTCCAGCTGGGTCGGATTGCTGGCATTCCAGCTTCCGCCTGCTGAGGCGATACGAATGGCGTTCGCTGTTTTTGCTACATCGAATATTATCATGTTTATCCCATCCAGCCCCGGCGGCTTGGGCGTGTTTGAGTATGCTGTGGTGCTGTCGCTCCATTTTTTTGGTGTGCCGGAGCCGACTGCCATTCCAATTGCCTTGCTTCTGCATTTGGTGCAATATGCCGCTTTGCTGCCGCTTGGAACTGTTGCATATCTTACAGGTCTGCATTTGCAGCGCCATGCTGCGACCGCTCTGCACAAGAGCGTATAACGTCTTGCAATATCTGCCGCGCAACGATATAATAATGGAAGAAATTGCGGCCTTTGTTTTTGGTTGCATATAAATGCCGCGCATTCGCCATTGAGCCCGAAAAAGCCGTGCTTTTTTGGAGGCGGCGCGGCAATGGGAGGGTTGAAATGCCCGGAGTAAATGTGCTTGGCATCACCTATGAGAACGTGACGCTCGACGAGGCGCTGCACGATGTGCTTGCTTTCACACAAGCGGACGGCACTGCTTATGTGGTCACGCCTAACCCTGAAATATCAGAGGCTTGTGTGGCAGACAAGCGTTTGGCACACGCGGTTGCGGAAGCAGATTATGTGGTGCCGGACGGCATCGGTATCATCATGGCGGCAAAAATCTGCGGGACGCCGCTCAAGGAACGCGTCGGCGGATTTGATTTGGCCACTGCGCTTCTGCCGGAACTGGAGCGGCGCGGGCTGCGCTTGTTTTTATTGGGCGCAAAGCCTGGCGTGGCGGAGCAGGCGGCACAGAATCTGCGCGGCCGTTTTCCGGCGCTGCGGATTACCGGGGTGCATGACGGCTACTTTCAGGAAGACGACGAAGCAGTGGCGGCTGTCAATGCTGCGGGTGCGGATGTTGTTTTTGTGGCGCTTGGCTTTCCTAGACAGGAATATTTCATGCATGACAACCGTGAGGCATTGCAGGCACATGTGCTGCTTGGACTTGGCGGCGGGCTTGATGTTTTTGCCGGAATTGCAAAACGTGCGCCGGCTTTTTTTATTCGGATGAATTTGGAATGGTTTTATCGCTTGCTCTGCCAGCCATGGCGTTTTGTGCGGATGCTCAAGCTGCCCAAATATCTTTTTCGCGCCATCGGCACACGCGTTTTTAAAAAAAACGCCGTGTAAAAAGGTATTTGTAAATATAAGGAGAAAGAAACATCATGAAGGTCGAACTGTTGGCTTATACCCCCATGCCGGAAAAACTGACGGCGGCGGCAGCCAAGCTCTGTTATTCGCCCAGCACCATCGAACATATTTTAGACGGCCTTGATGAGGAAAAAACGGCCTCTTATGTGGATATGATTGCCAGCCTTGGGCATGAGAGCGTTGTGGAGCACGCCAATTTTACATTTGGTCTGCAAGGCGTGTCGCGTTCTCTTCTTGCGCAGATTACCCGACACCGCATCGCGTCTTTCAGCGTGCAAAGCCAGCGCTATGTGCGGGAGGGCGCGTTTTCGTATGTGATTCCGCCGGAGATCGAGCAGGTGCCGGAAGCCAAAGCCGAATTCCTTTGCGCCATGGAAGAAGTGCAGGCGCATTACACCAAATTATCCGCCATACTCAAGGAACGGCGTTTGCGTGAAAATGTGCAAAAGGGGATGAGTGAGAAGCAAGCGGCTTCTCAAGCGGAAAAGTCCGCCATTGAAGACGCCCGTTTTGTATTGCCGAATGCTTGTGAAACCAAAATGATTTTCACGATGAATGCGCGCAGCCTGCGCAATTTTTTCGCTCTGCGCTGTTGTGAACGTGCGCAGTGGGAGATCCGCGCGGTCGCATGGGAGATGCTGGGGCTTTGCTTGAACGTGGCGCCGCATTTGTTTGCCACTGCCGGGCCGGGCTGTGTGCGCGGCGGATGCACTGAAGGAAAAATGACCTGCGGGCGAGCTGATGAGGTGCGCGTACGGGCAAAAGCATTGCGGTGCGAGGGGCAAAGCAAGTGAGCCACGTTTGTTTGGAAAACCATGAGAGTATGCGGTGTGGCACAATGGGAAAACTGTTCTGTTTGTTGGGAAAAAGCGGTACGGGCAAGGATACGGTCTTTCGTGCGCTGGCGGATCAGCAATCGTTGAACCTGCGTCTTGTCGTTGGCTATACCACGCGTCCGCGGCGAGAGTTTGAGATTGAGGGAGTAGAGTACCATTTTGTTTCGGAAACCGCTTTTGCCGCATTGCGGGAGGCCGGGAAGATTATTGAAGAGCGCTGTTACCAAACCATGCACGGGGTTTGGCGGTATGCTACGGTGGATGACGGCAGCGTCGATCTTTCCACAGGGCAGTACCTGATGATTGCCACGCCTGAGGCAATCGACAGTTTGCGCGCGCACTTTGGAGGCACAGCGGTGGTGCCGCTGTATCTTGAAGTGGAGGATGGTTTGCGACTCAGACGCATGCTCCGGCGTGAGGGCAGGCGTGAGGCGCCGGATTACCGCGAGGTCTGCCGGCGCTTTCTTGCGGACGAGCAGGATTTTGACTGTGATGTGCTTTTGCAGCACGGTATCAGCAAAGGAATTTCCAATCGGCGCCTGCAAGATTGTGTGACGCAAATCACCGAGATTATCGTGCAGTCTTCTGCTCCCACGGACGTAACAGGACGCATAATTGAGGGCTGATGCGTGATTGTTAGAAATGTGCGGAGATTGGGCTGCATGATTGCCCCAGCGGCAGGGCAAGGGGATAAACCGGGGCGAGAACCATTTTTGGAGGATGTTTATGATTGATTTTCACGCACCGGAGCTTTCGGACAAAACCCGCGTAGACGCTGCTTTTTTAACGGGGAATTGTCGGTCGGATGATTATTGTTTTGGAAATATTTATATATGGCGCGCATTCTACAAAACGCGTATCGCCTTTTGGGACGATATGCCGTTGATCGCGTTCGACGATGGACCAAACGGTGCGGCGCGTTACCTTTTCCCACTAGGTGACGGCAATGTCAAAGAGGCACTTCAAGCGCTCGCGCGCGAGCCGGATGCTCGCCGCCCGTTCACATTGGCGGGTGTGACCGAGGATATGAAAAAACAACTGGAGGAACTGTTTCCCGGACGGTTTTCGTTCCAGTTGAATCGCGAGCAATCAGATTATGTTTATAGTGTGGAAGCCCTTACTAACCTTGCCGGACGGAAATATCATGGCAAGCGCAATCACTTGGCCCGATTTAAACGGAAAGACTGGGAATACGAGGCAATCACCCCTCAAAATATCGAGGTGTGCGACAAGTTCAATGATGAATGGTGTGCTGTCAACGACTATCAGAGTTCTCCTGCACTGTTGGCGGAATATAAAGCGGTCAAGGAGGCTTTTGCAAATTTTGAAAAACTCGGATTTGCGGGGGGACTGCTCCGGCAGGAGGGGAGACCTGTTGCGTTCACCATTGGCGAGCCGATCTGTAAAGATACCTACGGTATCCATATTGAGAAAGCCTTTGCGGATGTCGAGGGTGCATATGCCGCCATTAACCGTGAATTTTTGGCGGCGTCCTGTGCGGCGTACACGTATGTCAACCGTGAGGAAGACGTAGGGGACGAAGGCCTGCGGAAGGCGAAACTTTCTTATCATCCGGTGGAGCTGTTGGATAAATACACAGCGACGCTGATAGGAGGGGAGATGCTGTGATTGAGATAGCATCCGCGACCGATAGTCATGCCGTCCAAAAAATATGGAAAACCTGTTTTGGCGATACGGATACATATATCCGCTTTTTTGTAAAGACACATTTAGGTGCGGGGCGCTGCCTGGTAAGCAAACAGGGCGGGCGTGCTGTTTCCATGCTGTTTCTTTTGCCTTCGCTCTGTATATACGGCGGGGAAGAACGGGTGGTGCAGTATGTGTATGCGGCGGCGACTTTGCCGCAGTTTCGCCGTCAGGGGCTGATGGAGGGACTGCTTACCCGCGCACACGAAATCGCGGCGGAACAGAAAATGCTGTTCACCTGCCTGAAACCCGCGAACGAGGCCCTCTACCGGTATTATGGTGAACTTGGATACCGGACAACCTTTCATGTTACGCACAAGATCATACCGGCTGCTTTGGGGGAAACGGATACGCGGCCGTTCGTTTTTTCACCTGCCGATAGCGATGCGGTCTATGAAAAACGGATGCAGACCTTTTCGACCGGTTTGCTGTGGGGGCGCGAACTGTTTGATTTTGTCCTGCGTGAATGGAAAATGGAAAAAGGGGAGTGCCTTGCTTTCCCAGGTGGGTATTGCCTGGCACGTCAAGACGGGCAACGCGTACTGTGCAAAGAAGTCGTGCCGGGACAATGGTCGCTTTCGACGGTGGCGGCGGCGCTTTGCGCACGTTATGGCTTGCCTGAAACGGAGTTCAGATTGCCATGGGATGGTCTGCCGACGCCGGACGGCGGAATGATACGTCCCGTGGATGAGGCGTTCGACGTGGAGGCGTTTGAAGCTGCGCGTCCATATTTCAGTTTAATGCTTGATTGAATAGATTGATAGG